>DRMS01000438.1 GCA_011322515.1 Leucothrix mucor | reverse complement strand
TAGTAAAGTTTCATTTTTAGGCTCATTTTTTATGCTAATAAATTAAAGACAAGCATCATCTGTGCCGTAAAACCACCTAAAAAGGCAACAATTCTAAGAACAGGGACGCGCAAGGTAAAGAGTATCGCATGAGCTAGTCGGGAGAAAAAATACAGCAATGTGGCAGTCGCGGTAAGCTCGGTATTCATCTCAAGGATGTGCGTGATAATAACTAATGGTGCAAAGACCACAAGATTCTCTACCGCATTAACATGTGCGTTCATTAAGCGTTGCGCCCAGCCTACCTTGGTTGCGGTTTCTCCATCGGGATCCCAAAAGCCAGCAAAAATGCCTTGTTCAAGTAGACGATTAATAATGTAAGGCATCCATAAAACGGCGGTGAGTAATATAGATAAAATAAGCCAATATAGTTCAGTTGTCATTATGATTGTTCCTACTGTTTGTTATTAATGAGGTGAAATTCAGTAGGATAATGTTAGGTAATAATGAGAAATGAAACTATGTGCAAAACAACTGCTTTCTTTGCTGAAACGACTAACATGAGTATAGCTCGATCTAGTAATCAGATACTTATTCATATGGTAGAAAATGATCTTCAAATTAAAAAATAGGCTAGGAACGGACAAAAGTGCAGTTGTTTTAGTCATAGAGAAAAATATGTAATAGCATTAAGCTGAAAAGCTTTGTTGAAAAAGGTCAAACCATGCCGAAAACAAGAGAACTGCCCCCTGCATCATCTATGAAAAGCTCTCCTGATGATGCTTTAAGCCAAGTCCTGAACTCTATGAGAATTTCAGGAAGCTTGTTGCTCAAAGAAAAATACCAAACACCTTGGGCTGTTTCAGTGCCTAACTCCAAGAGCCTAGGCCCTTTTTTTGAAACAAATACCAATACACGTATTGCTGCATTTCATGTTGTTGAGCGCGGTCATATCACAATTACATTAGAAAATGGTGAAAGCACAGTAGTTGAAGCAGGGGAAATGGCGGTTTGTTTTTCGGGTATGGGGCATACCTTATCTCAAGGTGATGGAAGTAAAACAATCACATTTGCTGAAGTTATGTCGGGTGGCAATCATATTTTTGCGCCAAATGATAAAAGCTCAGAGCAAACTCCTTGTACATCACTTATTTGTGGTGTTTTTTTATTACATGATGCCTTGCTCAACCCGTTACTAGCCGCTTTGCCTAATATCTTAAAATTAAGTGTGAATAATCCTGATAGATATTCCCGACTCTATGGCGTTGTTAAGTTAATGAAGCAGGAGTTTCAACCGCAGACGGTGGGCAATAGCTTTGTATTGCAACGCTATTTAGAAATTCTGTGTGCTGAGGCAATACGTGCTCATGTTGATAGTTTGCCAGAACAATCTACAGGTTGGCTTTCTGCGCTCAAAGACCCCGTTATTGGGCGGGCGATAGAAATAATCCATGCTCAGCCAGGTTATAAGTGGTCGGTAAAAAATCTAGCAGACAAGGTGACTATTTCTCCTTCTCGTTTTGCGGCTCGTTTTAGCGAAACCTTGGGAGAGTCTCCGATGATCTATATCACCAAGTGGCGTATGTATATTGCCAGCCAAATGCTGGATGATAAGCAATTAAGCATTGATCAAATTGCCAGTGAAGTAGGCTATGAAAGTATGGCTGCGTTTAGTCGTGCTTTTAAACGTCATATTGGTTTACCTCCTGCCACATGGCGCGCTACTACTTTTGTATCAAAATAGTTTCTGTACTCGGCTATCAGTTTAAGACGGGACAGTTAATGTTTCCGCTTTCACCCGCACCCTTCGACATACTCAGGAAGCTAATAGCTCGCTATTATCTTTTTT
>DRMS01000437.1 GCA_011322515.1 Leucothrix mucor | reverse complement strand
TTATTACTCATCACCTTTGTACTACGGTACAAACATTGCTTAACCAAATCTGCTACATCACCAAATACTAGCATGAAGCCTAAAGGCTTTTGAAAAATAAAATAGACAACAAATTTCAGGCATCACCACCGATATAGCACGCCGAGACAAAGAACATGATGCCCTTTGGGCAAAAAGACAAAATCACATCATTATTCAATAAATAAATACGTATAATAATATTAATCTATACAACTTGTTTCAAAAACTTTGTTTTTCCGAAACATAAATAATTGCACCCTTCGACTCCGCTCAGGGAGCTGTACCCTAAGCGGAGTCGAAGGGTGCGGGTTGTTTGCTATGACTTTAACTTGTCCCACCTTAAGTTGGTAGCCGATTTAACTCCTACTCTAGTCCTCTATCAAAATAGGAAAGTGTTACCGTGTATCCGCTATTATTGAACCATGCCGATTTTTTATCTGCTAATCATCCTAACTAATGCATTTTTTGATTTACTTTTACATAGCGCTTACATTGCTGGAATACTACTAATAATAAAAATGACAATATAAACCACCAAGATATGACTCCCCCTCCTGTTGCAGGGGGTAATTTAAAAGCAGTTGATTTTTTGATGGGGCTGATGACCACAGGAGTAGTAGAAAAAATATTATCCGCAGAAGCTTCTCCACTGATGTTTATAGTGGTTGATGAATCAAGTTCCTCAACTACTTTAAATTTCACCCTCATAAGTTTAACACCAGCAGTATCCGCACCAGGCCATTTACCATTGAGGCTAACCCAAGCTATATTAATCACTTGACCCGTTAAATCTGAACCTTCCAGCTCACCATTACCGTTCTTTTTTGTACCAATAGACTGGGCTAATTTACCCGTACTAAACACCTCTGAAATATTAATGAGCAATAGCTTGCTTGAATCATAATTAAGCTTTAACCCTAATCCTGTTGTTTGGTTGGGGCTTGAAGAAGAATAATCCAAATCAAATTCAACTATATCGCCAGAACTAACTTGAAAACTAGTTTTTGAGGGAATAATTTTCTGTATATCCGCCTGTGCAATATTAATAACAAGATTAATAATAAGATACGCAATTGAGATTAACCATTTACTGTTCATTTTAACTCCTTGGAAAGAAAATTTTATTGGTAGCAAGACCCCTCCACGATGCGAATACAAGTAACAGTATCAAAAGAGTAATCCCCCAGCTACCCAATGTCGGTATAGTTTGCGGACGAGCAATAGCTAATACCGTTACAGGAGCGGCGGCTGTTATAAATTGATGCCCAACAGCAGGCTCTCCTCTGACATTAATATCTGTCGTTCCAGATGCAAAGCCAGCATCTGTTACAAAGGTTGCTTTAAATAGAGTGACATCACCTAAAATAAGAGGCCAGTTACCTACTAAGCTAGCCCAGCCAGCGGGTATTTTTTTGTCCGTAGAAGCATCACCATCTTCATTCGCTGTATCATCCACACTAGTAATCAATCCAGCACTATCTTGTGCATAGATTTGTGACGCACCAGTAAAAGTAAGCTTTGATGAGTCATAATAGAGCTGCACCCCCAGCCCCGATGTGGGGCGGGGACTTGATGCTTGATAAATAACCGTAAACTCTACCGTCCCTCCTGGAGCCACAGTAAAGCTAGATGAGGAAGGCGAAACAACTTGCAGAGCTGAAAAGACCACCGCAGGCATCATACCAATCAAAAAACACACAACTAAAGCAATACTCTTATTAATCATCTATAAACTCCATATCCTAGCTAAAACAAGAGAAAATATCTCTATCCACTAAGGAAGTTACTTGTAACCTCCTAAACTTGAATAAATTATAGATTTAACAAAAGTATTTTACCCAAGGAAAACCTTGTGATTTTCTTGTTATTTCCTTGGATTTAAAAACTGCAAAGCTATTATCTATAGACATTCATTTATTAAAATTTCCGCACCCTTCGACTCCGCTCAGGGAGCTATACCCTGAGCTTGTCGAAGGGTGCGGGTGAATAGATAGAAACATTAACTGTCCCTGCTTAAATTGGTAGCCCTGTTTTTTTATATATTTTAAGCAATTAGGAAGTGTGTAAAAACACACTCTCACGGATTCAGGGCTTTTGTTAGCCAAGGATCAGTGGAGTTTACGTAATCGACCCCAAAAAATATCAACTTAGATATGAGGTTTGCAACTGGCTCTATAGTTTTTCAGATAAATAATTTCCTGATAAAAGGAGTGAAAGCTTTAGCTTTTCAGGCATTAAGATGAAATTTAATAAGTGAACGTCTAGATAAAGAAATCACAAGAAAATCACAAGATTTTCCTTGAGAAAAGCCTCTTTATTAACTCTATAATTCGGCTTAGAAAGGAATTTAAGCCTGAAAGAGTTAAACTAACTACGAGGTCAGGCTAAATAAAATTATCACCAATAAGTTGATAGTAAGGACTAGACAATGCGCATTTTTTCCCTGATTTTACTTAGTTTGACTTTATTATTTACCCAATTATCCGTTAATTCAGTGTATGCAGCTGATGTATCTGTAGCCGATTTTTTTGATATTGATAACGATGGTAAGAAAGAAGCTCTCAGTGATGGCTTACTCATATCACGCTATCTCTTTGGTTTTCGTGGTAGTGCATTAATAGATCAAGCCATTGCTAATGGTGCGACACGTACTACTGCTACTGCAATAGAAACCTATCTGACTGATAATTTAGCTAAGTTTGATGTTGATGGTGATGGTGAAACAAAAGCACTAAGTGATGGACTGCTGATTCTTCGGTATTTGTTTGGTTTTAGGGGAAATGCATTAATAAATAATGCCATTGCTGGTGGTGCAACACGCACAACAGCGATACAAGTAGCAACATATATTACGGAGGGAGGGGAGTCAGATCCAGAGTTTATTAAAAAGGCTGAAGCAATAGCCTTTAGTCAAATTAATTTATATCAGGGGCATGTAAAAGAAGGAGACGTAGACCCAGTAGACCTAAATGTAGCCAATCTAAACTCAGGAGATTTATTCACCGTTGATGTTGAATTTGAAATCAGTGAAGATCTTGATGATTATGCCTTGACAGCTCAGTTGATTCCAATGGATATCTTCAATAAATTAAATACAGGGAATACACTTGGAGTCGTTTCTAGTGAAAATGTTACAGCCGAAGAAAGCAAGCGTATTATTGATTTAGGAGGAGCTTATATTGATGAAATTAAGTCAGGAATTTTACACGGAGTAATCCATACAAAGCTACCCACTCTTGAGAATGATACAACTTATAAAGTTGTTGTAACACCAACCTTAGACTTTTTAGCAACCCATAAAAACGTAATTAAAGCAGATTATAAAAAAGTTCCACTACTCATTGACCCACGGGAACTTGTTGTTCATAAACTTGATAAAGTTAGGGTAAAAATAGTCAATTTACCCGATATAACAGAAAAAAATGACTTTACTCAACTTGAAAAATACGGACGTTATGATGCTAATGGATACTCACTTGAACCTCTATTTCAGACCTCATTAGAAGTTGATGTATCAAGTTTTAATCAATCTGAAGAAGTTGTGATTTCACTCTCTTGGGAATGCAAAGAACAATCCTGTTATGACAAAGGGGTAGCGGGAAAATATGAACTCGGTCTGTGGGATCCTAAGAGTGGCGGAGATCTAAGTCATGATCAAAAAATTAGTTCCGATGTTATTATTGGTCACACATATACCACTAATGGCGCACATCACAATGTTAAATCATCTGGTCGTAGCTATAGTAACTATAGCTACGGTAGAATAAGAACAGTAATTATTCCTCTTGCCCCCTATGTAAATCAATCTACACATGATGCTTTGGTAACTCAATGTCTTTCATTTAGTGAGATAGCGAGTACAACACCGAAAATGGGCAACTTTATTTTGGATGTTAAGCATGCAATAGAAGGTAAGCTCATCGATACAGGCATTAATTATACATTAAGTATTCCATTAGTTTGCCAAGACAATAGAGCCAAAGAACTAAGCAATGAACAAGCTTCTGGCTTTTCCGTATTAAGAGCAGGAAATACGAATCAAGCCTGCCTTGATATCCCAAGATCAGCCTATGAAGGCGACCCTTTAGAGGGTACTGAAACAGGTTTTCTAAAAATTGATGCTAATGAGGAAATTATAGCCTCAACATGTCCTGAAAATTCGCCAAATACTTCATTATTATGGCGCTATAGTAAACATACAAAACAATTTATTAGTAAGGATGTTGATTCAAATGGAGATCACTACTGCTTGACCTCAAGGAGTACTGGGTTAGTTTATGCAGATATGCCCTTAGGGGGAGCGGATATTCTAGGGGGATTTCCAGGGGGATTTCCAGGGGGATCTGGTGGAGGTGAGTTTACTGAAGTTGATATCAAAAAATGTGAGTTTCAGCAGGTAGGTATCGCCCCCCCCGAGCAACGCTTTGAGCTGCTAGGCGATAAAATTAAAGCCGTGGATAACCGTTATCTTACTGTTAGTAATATTGGCAGTAGTAGTGCCTTTGCTTTAGAAGACGTTGAATTAGTGTCCCTTAATCACACACCTGCGCCTGTTGAT
>DRMS01000436.1 GCA_011322515.1 Leucothrix mucor | reverse complement strand
TAAAGGTTTATTCAACGGCGACCCTATTAATGAGGGCGATATTCCACAGACTCCCCCTATTTCCAAGCTCCTCTATGAAGGCAAACAGGTCTTAGTACAAGTGATCAAAGATCCTATTGGCACCAAAGGCGCACGCCTGACAACTTATGTCACTATTCCCTCTCGTTATGTTGTGTTAATGCCAAGCACTAAAACCATCGGTGTTTCCAGTAAAATAGAAGCAGGCAAAGAAAGAGTGCGCTTAAAAAAATTAGTGCATGAGATCAATGAAAAAAGTGACTCTAATCACGGCTATATTATTCGTACCGCTGCTGAGGGGATTTCTGAAGAGCTATTGCAAAAAGACATAGACTTCTTAAATAAATTATGGATTAGTATTGGCGAGATGGCAGAAACTGCCCCTAAAGGTTCTATTATTTATTCTGATTTGCCTTTGGTGGAGCGCATTTTACGTGATGTGGTTAGTGAAGAAATAATCAGTGTCAAAGTTGATTCACGCGAGACTGCCTCCAAAATAACGTCATTTTGTGAGAAATATGTCACAGAATTAGTTGGATTTGTATCGCATTATCCTGGGGAGCGCCCTATTTTTGATCTTTATGGGGTTGAAGATGAAATCCAAAAAGCGTTAAAAAGGCAAGTTCAATTAAAATCTGGTGGCTATTTGATTATTGATCAGACAGCGGCAATGACTACCATTGATGTTAATACAGGTGGTTTTGTTGGACATCGCAATCTTGAAGAAACTATTTTCAAAACCAATTTGGAAGCCGCACAAGCTATTGCACGTCAACTGCGCTTACGCAATCTAGGCGGCATTATTATTCTTGATTTCATTGATATGAAAGATGAGGAACATAAAGACCTAGTGCTGGCAGCATTAGAAAAAGCATTGGCAAAAGATTATACTAAAACAAATGTTTCCACCGTATCCTCGCTAGGCTTAGTGGAAATGACACGTAAACGCACCAGTGAAAGCCTAGAACATATACTGTGCGAATCTTGCCCTACCTGTACTGGGCGGGGCTATATAAAAACCGCAACCACCATTTGCTATGAAATATTCCGTGAGATATTACGTGAATCACGTCAGTTTGATGCAAAAGAGTTTCTAGTACTTGCCGCGCAGGATGTGGTGGATTTATTTATAGATGAGGAATCAGAGAGCCTTGCTGAATTGCAAGAATTCATTAATCTACCAATTCGTTTTCAAGTTGAAAATTTATATACTCAAGAACAGTTTGATGTAGTTTTACTATAAGCTAGGAAGAAAAATTGAGAAAAAAAGTATCCAAAATAGCAGCCATCCAAATGGCATCAGGACCAGTCGTACAAGGTAATTTAATGCAAGCTGCAATACTTATCAAAGAAGCCGCTAAAAAAGGTGCGGATATGGTCGTGTTACCTGAAAGTTTTGCCATTATGGGGCAAAATGAAGAGCAACGTGTTGCAATTGCTGAAGAAGATGGGCAGGGGGTTATTCAAAATACATTGGGAGAATTAGCGGCTAACTTTGGTATCTGGATTGTTTCTGGAACTATTCCACTAAAAACAGATGATCCTAAAAAATCAACTGCCTCTTCCATTATGATTGATGATAAAGGCAAACAAGTAGCGCGCTATGACAAAATTCACTTATTTGATGTTGTGCTAGAAGATAATAACGAAGTCTATAATGAAAGCGCAACAACCGTTGCAGGCTCCGAACCTGTTGTCGTTGATACACCCTTTGGAAAAATTGGTATGACCGTTTGCTATGATTTACGCTTTCCAAAACTCTATCGTAAATTAATCGAGCAAGGTGCAGAGATATTATTAATTCCCTCCGCCTTTACTGAACTCACAGGAAAAGCGCATTGGGAACCATTACTACGCGCTCGTGCCATTGAAAATCTTAGTTATGTCATTGCTCCCGCACAAGGTGGTTATCATGTTAATGGGAAGACAACACACGGTAATAGCATGATGATTGATTTCTGGGGAAAGATCTGTGACCGCTCCAGCAAGGGCGCAAATGTTATTATGATGGATATTGACTTGCAAGCACAACGCCAAGTACGTAAAAATTTTCCTGTTTTGGAACATCGAAAGTTGTAAAAATAAGGCAAGAATACGAAATAAGGACGTTTCAAGTAATGAATCCACTCATATTTACGCAGATTTTTTGCTCCTGATTGGAGTATATCAAGAGGTGCATAGTTGCTCTACGCAACGATTGATAGGATTCAAACAGGGGCAAAAGGGCAAGCAAATGAGTAAATTCATTACTTAGAGCTTCCTAGCTACCAACTTAAGGCGGGACAAGTAACGTCATAGCAAAAACTCGCACCCTTCGACACCTTCGACAAGCTCAGGGAGCTAGCCCTTCGGTAGACTCAGGACACCGCTTCCTGAGCTTGTCGAAGGGTGCGGGTGAATAGCAGAAACATGAGCTGTCCCGCCTTAAACTGGTAGCCAGCTTCCTTCCTTCCTTCCTTCCTTCCTTCCTTATAACCCACACCAACTCTAAAACTCTTCCCGTACTCGCAAAAAACTGGCAAATCTAGGCAAGCCCTTTTTAGTCCTACCAAAATATTTATAGGTAATAATAGTGCCAAGCACAGGAGGTTTTTTACGTTGTTGCAAAGTAAATCCTGATCCAATTTTAAATCTTCGCCCTGTCCTATCTTCAACTAACATTGATCCCATCAGGTCACTAAATTTTCCCTTTCCTGATAAATGCTGAATAACACGCGCTTCTGCATCTTGATACTTTTTCACTTTAAGCAATACATTACTACGCCCCGACTTATACAGCGCATCAGCACGATGCAACATTAACCCTTCCGCTCCTTGCGCTACAACGGCATCTAATTTTTCAGTCAACGCCTCGGTATTTTCCAACCGATATTGCTTAATCACTTTTAAATGTGGAATTGCCAATGTTTCAACAAGAATTTGCAACGCCTGAACACGTTGCTGAAAACTTCCTTTAGCATGGGGTAATTCAAATAATTGATAGCTTATCTGTCGCCACTCTTTATCAATAGGATTATTTTTACGCACTGTACTGACTATTTTTTGAAAGCTATTTCTCGCAATCCATAACTCGCCATCAAGTGCTTGCTGAGGAAAGTCTTTGATAAACCAAGCAGGTGCATTAAAACGATTCCCCTGCCGTGAAATGAGCTGCTTGCCATCCCAATAAGCACGTACACCATCCAACTTTTCGCTGACTAAATAGTCTTTTATATCAATCGATTTATGATACGTTTTAGCGAGCAATAGCTCTGGAACCGTTTTTGCAGTAGCAATGCTTGCAAACAAAAACAACGATAAGCTATGGCTCAGAAAGAGTATCGCTAGTTTATTTTTAATATTCATTTCAAGGGTCAATTCAGTAGGAAGTTATAATAAATCAACAATACCAGCTACTCCTGCGCCATACGTGCTGCCTCATCAACATCCACCGCAACCGTTCGTGAAACACCAGACTCACGCATTGTCACACCAATCAAATTCTCTGCCAGTTCCATGGTGGTTTTATTGTGCGTAATAAAGATAAACTGCACCCGTTCAGACATATGCTTCACCAGCGCGGCAAAGCGACGCACATTGGCTTCATCCAGTGGCGCATCGACTTCATCAAGCATACAAAAGGGGGCGGGGTTTAGCTCAAAGATAGCAAAGACTAGCGCCACTGCGGTTAGTGCTTTTTCCCCTCCTGACATCAGTTGAATACTGCTGATACGCTTTCCTGGTGGGCGTGCCATAATCGATATACCTGTGGTGAGCAAGTCATCGCCTGTCATTTCCAGCTTAGCTTCTCCACCACCGAATAAACGTGGAAACATGTCTCGTACACGGGTATTGATTTGGTCAAAAGTGTCTTTAAAACGCGCACGGGTGTCTTTGTCAATTTTGCGAATAGCAGATTCCAGCAGATCCAATGCTTCTTGTAGGTCTGTATTTTGCTCAT
>DRMS01000435.1 GCA_011322515.1 Leucothrix mucor | reverse complement strand
CATACTACTTCCCCATTATTACCACTGCAATCAGAAAGAAATAATATAAACAACAAGCAGCAAGCCACTGCTCCAATAATTAAGAAATTATTAATCGTTAAGTTTCAGTCAAGGAATATAAAAGATAGCCTAATTGAACCCAGTATTATTTTTATTATGATTTAAGCAGTTCATTTATTTTTGATGTAGTAAGCATATATTTAAAAGTTAGCATAAATCAATCGACTTTATTAAAGTGGTTATAATTTATACTATTTTGGTCTATTAACTGCACATATTGATCATTAATTGATCATTACACCTACCTATAGAAACACTTAAATATCAAAACCTTAATACATTCTGAATCAGAATTACTGAAAAAAATGAAATAGATACTGTCCAAGAATAGTGAACCTAACTGTGAAAAAACTGAATCTATAGTTTTTTACATAAATAATTGCACTCTTCGGCTCCGCTCAGGGTACAGTTCTCTGATCGGAGCCGAAGAGTGCGAAAATTTAATAAATGAATGTCTATAGCTGTATTTTCCCTCGTACCCATGCTCCTGATTATAGCGCCGATGCCGATAGGCAAGGCGGGTAATCTCACTAGATAAATCTATCAAATAAGCCTTGTAATTTTCTCCTTAGAACCAATATAGAAACAGTCTACACTGCTAATAATTGATCATATTTAAAACAAGGAAACTCATGACTCGTATACTCTTATTTATCGCCACTAATATAGCCATTATGGTGCTACTAACCATTATCCTCACTGTTTTTGGTGTCTCATCAAAAAGCATGACAGGCATGTTAATTATTGCGCTTGTTATTGGTATGGGAGGCTCTTTTATCTCCCTCGCTATTTCCAAATGGATGGCAAAACGTACTACAGGGATGATAATGATCGACAACCCAAGCTCTCGTGAAGAAAGATGGTTGGTTGATACTATCCAAAAACAAGCCGATGCCGCAGGTATTGGGATGCCAGAAGTGGGGATTTTTGAATCTCCAGAAATGAATGCCTTTGCAACAGGTATGAAACGCAATGATGCCTTAGTCGCTGTTAGTACAGGTCTGCTTGATCATATGAACCAAGATGAAGTAGAAGCCGTGCTTGCACATGAAGTCAGTCATATTGCTAATGGTGACATGATCACAATGGCCTTATTGCAAGGCGTAATTAACACCTTTGTCATTCTTGCTGCACGTCTGATTGCTGGCGCAATTAGTAGCGCCTTAGATCCTGATGGTGAAGGTGGAGAAGAAGGTTTAGGTTGGATCGCGCATATGGTGGTGGTCATTGTTCTAGAAATGGTCTTAGGTTTCTTTGCCTCTATGATTACGATGTGGTTCTCACGCAAACGAGAATATAGCGCAGATGCTGATGCGGCTAAACTGGTTGGGAATCATAAAATGATTGCTGCTTTAGAACGTCTTAAACAGGATACTGAAGAATCTCATTTGCAAGGTGAAATGGCAGCATTTGGTATTGCCCCTAAAGGAAGCTTTATGGCGTTATTAGCCTCTCACCCTCCCTTGGAAAATCGTATTGCGGCTTTAAGGTAAGGTGTACGGAAAAGAAAAGACCTTCTCGCACCCATATTTCAACATATTGAAATATGGGTGCGAAATAAAGCTCACAAAAACCCGAACAAAAAATTAACACTCCCCCTAGTCCCACCAACAAATTGCTATACTAAGCAAATGTCTAAATCCTCAACTCCCCATTACCCTTTCTCCGCCGTTATCGGACAGGATAAACTAAAAACAGCCTTACTGCTCGCTGCCAGCGATCCATTACTAGGTGGTGTTTTAATTAGCGGCAATCGTGGCATTGCCAAGTCTACCCTTGCACGTTCTTTAGCTGATTTACTGCATAATCGTGCGTTTGTAAACTGCCCTTTAGGTGTTAGTGAGGATCGTTTACTAGGTTCTTTGGATGTT
>DRMS01000434.1 GCA_011322515.1 Leucothrix mucor | reverse complement strand
TATGTCTTCGTAAGATATGTTTTTTCTTTTCCGTGGTAAATTATGCGGTTAGGATTCTGCTATTTCATTCATATAGGCATTAGCATCCAGTAATTCCTTAAGATCATCCGTATCCTCAAGTTTCAGCGTAATGACCCAGCCATCACCATAAGGCTCACTATTAATAAGCTCAGGTTCATCATCTAACGTCTCATTAATAGCAACCACTTCACCAGCTAAGGGGCTATAAAAATCAGAAGCCGCTTTAACGGATTCAATCACACCAGCAGGATCTTCTGGGCCAAATACAGAGCCATCTTCAGGAAGCTCTACATAGACAACATCGCCCAATAATTCTTGGGCATGGTCTGTTATACCGATGGTAGCAGTGCCATCTTTATTATCTCTTACCCATTCATGTGATTTTGTATAAAGTAACTCTTCTGGGATATTTGTGCTCATTGTGTTTTCCTTTTGCTAATTTTAAGGTAAATAATTTCCTAATAAAGGAATGAAAGCTTCAGCTTTTCAGTCATTAAGATAAAATTTAATAAGTGAACGTCTATAGACAAGATTTGCCATTACGTACAAAGGGTGGTTTTACTACCCGTGCAGGGATTTGTTTATTGCGTATTTCTACATGGCAATGATCACCCGTATCAGCAGGAACCCGTGCTAATGCAATGGCTACACCTAAAGTGGGTGAATACGTGCCACTAGTGATTTCACCTGTGCCAGATTCAGTTATAACCTGCTGATGACCGCGCAATACGCCTTTACCTTCTAGCACAAGTCCAACCATTTTAGTCGCTGGCTTGGCTTCTATTTCCGCCTCAAGTGCGCTACGTCCTAAGAAATTGCGTTCTTTAGGCTCTAGTGCAACCGTCCATTTCAGGGCTGAAACGAGAGGAGATGTTGTGGTATCCATATCCGTACCATAAAGGCTCATTCCAGCTTCCAGACGTAAAGTGTCACGCGCACCAAGACCTGTTGGCGCAATGCCTGCGGCTAATAGCGTATTCCATAACGCGGCTACTTGCTCATTAGGTAGCATAATTTCAAAACCATCCTCACCTGTATAGCCTGTGCGCGCATAGAATATAGTATCAATTTGTATGCCAAAAAAAGGGTTTAATGCCGATACTTGTGTTGCGCTGGCGTTATCCAGCGTTGCTAGAAGTTTTTCACGCGCATTAGGCCCTTGTGCGGCAATCATTGCCAAATCATCACGCTCTTTAATCTCTAAATCAAAATTAGCCGCTTGTTTATTAATCCATGCGAGATCATTCTCCCGAGTCGCCGCATTAATGACCATGCGATAGAAATCATCTGCCAAATAATAAACAATCAAATCATCAATAATGCCCGCATCTTCATTGAGCATACAGCTATACAGCGCTTTGCCTTGTTGCTTAAGTTTGTCAATATTATTGGCTAGTAAGTATTGTAGAAAAGCTTTGCAGTCTTTTCCTGTAAAATCAACCACCACCATATGCGAGACATCAAACATACCTGCATCGGTTCTTACTTGATGATGCTCCTTCACTTGAGATCCATAATTAATCGGCATTTCCCAACCTGCAAAATCAACCATTTTGCCGCCAGCTTCTAGGTGTTGTTGATAAAGGGGAGTGTGTTGTGGGGTATTATTTGACATAAAGTAGCATTCCATGCATAAAAAAAGGGCGGCAGATAACCGTTATCTGCCGCCCCTCTGTCCTTTATACCTGAGATATTCCTTATACAGCGCAAAGCTTGTGTATAAGTTGATCCCCTTCGGTGGAAGTTTTATGTAACTTCACTCTCCAGAGTCAGCCTGATCATTTTAAACAAGTGATCATCCCTTGCAGTCCTGATACCTGAGCGTTTCCAAGCGGTTTGCGCCTTCGGTGTTCTATTTTTCTTAAAAATAGAAACTCTCCTGCGAGAGATAGTGCTGAAAGCGCTAACTATAATCGTATTATCAATCATTGGAAAGCTAAAAATAATTAGAAAAGGCTATTGATGTGCAACACTATAAACGGCATAATGCGCCCCTTATTTTAAACAAGCCTTAGTGAGAGAATCGTTTTGCCAAATATTAAATCTGCAAAGAAACGTGCACGACAGTCTGAAAAACGTCGTATAAGAAACAAACATCAACGCTCTGGAATGCGTACAGCAGTTAAAGCAGTTGTTTATGCAATTGAAGCTGGCGAAAAAGAAACCGCAGCAACTGCCCTAAAAGTAGCCGTGCCTGCATTAGATAAAGCAGTAAGCAAAGGCTTGATCCACAAAAATAAAGCAGCGCGCCAGAAGAGTCGTTTAGCAGGTCGCATTGCTTCAATGTAAGACTTGATTGAGTACTAGAGTTTTTAAAAGGCTGATTTTTATCAGCCTTTTTTAGTTGCGCCTTTTTGTTTATCCTTCCATAAAGGAAAGAATTATTGTATTATTTCCCTTATGGAAGGAAACAACATATTCAAGCAACTCATTAGAGATTTTCACACGCGCTCTATAATAAAAGCCAAGTCAAGGGATTATTCTATTCCGCTCAATACAGGGAAGATAATTACGCTAATAGGTGCAAGACGAAGCGGTAAGACCTATTTGCTGTACCAAATTATTGAGCAAGTTTTACAAAATACCCCGCACAAAAAAATTATCTTTATTAATTTTGAAGATGAACGTCTTGAATTACAGGCAAATGAGCTTAATAGGCTGTTAGAAGCAGTAATGGAGTTATATCCAGAAGAAAACGATCTTTCTGAGTATTATTTCTTTTTTGATGAGATACAAAATATCTCTAGATGGGAAAAGTTTGTTAGAAGACTCTATGATCAATACAGTAAAAATATCTATGTGACGGGGTCTAATTCAAAACTATTAAGTAGTGAAATTGCCACAGCACTGCGCGGTCGTAGCCTGAGTTACACTGTTTATC
>DRMS01000433.1 GCA_011322515.1 Leucothrix mucor | reverse complement strand
GGCATTAATACTGATAAAACACTCGAAGAAATTGCACTGTTAAAGCATTCAATTAACGACACTCAGGATGTCCTGAAAAAAGTGAATGCTGAATTTGAACATATAGTACCTAATATACCCGCCGACCTGTCTTGTTGCTTTACGCCTACACTGCAAGGGTTTACTGAATATAAAATATTGATTCGTTTAATAGATGAGCTGCCCAAGGATTTATGGCGGTATCGAAATGAGTTGTATGACAACCCCGATCTAGATCCTTTATTAGAGAAAATGACACGTCAATTGGGTACATTAACCCCTTTGCATAAGAATTTGCACGATCATATCCATCTACATCGTCTACCTGATACGGACACGCTTAGAGAATACGAAAGCACACTTAGTCATGCAGGATTGTTTAAATGGTTCTCAGCATCTTGGCGAGATACTCGAAATGCTGTGCTTAGTCTGTCATCCATTCCCAAACCCAATACTAAACACTTGTTCTCATTAATCCCTGAGTTAGTTCAATACTCTGAAGGTGTTGATGGTATGGATTCGTTGAATAAACAAGATGATGCTTTACAGGATTTATATAAGGGAGTGGAAACTCCTATTTCTCAGGTTTCTAAATTACGAGATTGGTATAAAAAGATACGTAAAGAATATGGTTTAGGTTTCGGTGAACGTGTGGGTATTGGGAGTGCGTTATTAACACTTGATAGAAATATTGCGATGAGTATTCAAGATTTATCAAGACAGCAGCTAAGCCAACATATTGATCAGGTCATACAAAAAACACAGGGTTATACGGATGAGTGTAATGGCTTTATTCTACTACAAGACAAAAAATCACCATTACAACCATCACTACAAGCGTTATCACAGGCAATTGATGAGCAGCTTGACTCTATAGAGCCTATTATCAAAGAAAACACTTTTTCACTCGATAAGGTTAGCCATATTCGTACTATGCTTGCTGATCAGCAAAAAATAACTGGGGAATGGTTAAGCTCATCTATTACCACTGAATTAAGTGATGTGCTTCCTTTGTCTATTCTTCCTAGTGAAGTGTCTAAACCTCATTTTGATGCAGGGGTTAACTCGTTAGTGATTAGCAGAGTGCTTGCAAAAGACAACGCATTACTCAGGAGTCTTGCTAGTAATCCTAGTAAAGAACGCTATCAGGAGTTGGTAAGTACACTCGCTGAAATTAATCAATATATGCAATCATGTACAGATGCACAGCAAACCTTTGTGGGGACGGGACAAGTTGATGTCGGTGAATGGATGGAGTCATCTGAGGGGCGTGTTGATACATTGATCGTTAAAAATACAGAAGCACTGAGTAAACCAGACTGGCTATACACTTGGTTAGATTATGTGCGTCTTCGCAATAAGCTTTCTGCTGAAGGTTTGGAGAATATTATTAATGGACTTGAGTCTGATTCGATAACGGCTGAACAATTACAGGACGTGGTTCAGCTCTGTACTTATCATCAGTTAGCTGAAGAAATTTTTGCAGAGCATCCAACCATTGCATCTTTCAGTGGTATGGAGCAAATGGCACATCGTAACAAGTTTCAGGAGTATGATAAAAAACTGATGAAACTCCAACAACAGTTAGTTGCTTATAAAGCTTCTCGTGTTGCCGTTCCTGCTGGTGTTAGTAGTGGACGAGTGGGTGACTATACAGAGATTGGCTTAATTGAGCATAACTTGGGTTTAAAACGTCCAAGAGTTGCAGTACGTTCATTACTAAAACGTGCGGGTACATCCATCCAAGCCTTAAAACCATGCTTTATGATGAGTCCCATGTCTGTTGCTCAATATCTGGAAGCAGGACAGTTTAACTTTGACCTTGTGGTCATGGATGAGGCCTCTCAAATACGCCCTGAAGATGCACTGGGTGCAATCGCTAGAGGTGATAGCCTTGTGGTAGTAGGTGACCCTAAACAGTTGCCACCCACCTCATTCTTCCAAAAAGTATTGAATAATGATGATAATGACGACATGGTTGGACTTGAAGAGTCCGAAAGTATTCTAGATTCAGTCTTACCCATGTTTAGAACACGCCGCTTACGTTGGCATTATCGTTCACGGCATGAGTCTCTGATCGCATTTTCAAACTACAGTTTTTACGACAATAACCTCATTTTATTTCCTTCACCCCTGCGAGATAGTAAGCAATTTGGTGTTCGCTATAGTCAAGTTAGCAATGGTTGTTTTCTTAAAGGGAGAAATACAAAAGAAGCTGGCGCTATCGTTGATGACTTGGTGAAGCAACTCATAAGCCACCCAAAAGAGTCGGTAGGAATAGTTGCTATGAATGCAGTGCAGAGTGAAGAAATAGACTTACAGATTCAAGCAGAATTGAAAGATAATGTGATGTTTCAAAAAGCTTATGAACAAAACCAAGGGCACGATGAACCATTGTTTATAAAAAACCTTGAGAATGTTCAGGGTGATGAGCGTGATGTGATTATTATATCTATGACGTATGGGCCAGAAACAGCAGGAGCAATGGCAATGCATCAGCGATTTGGTCCAATTAACTCTGATGTGGGATGGCGACGCTTAAATGTACTGTTTACTCGTTCAAAAATGAGGATGCATATATTCTCTTCGATGACATCAGGACATATAAAAACAAGTGACAATAGTTCACGGGGTGTTGTCGCACTCAAGGCATTTTTATCGTACTGTGAAACAGGCATTGTTCAGCACTATGAACACACAGGCAAACCAGTCGATAGTGATTTTGAAATTGCAGTAATGGATGCACTTGCACAAAGGGGTTATGAGTGTGAGCCACAGTTAGGGGTTACAGGGTATTTCCTTGATATAGCCGTAAAAGACCCTGATATGCCTGGTCGATTCTTGATGGGAATTGAATGCGATGGTGCAAGTTATCATTCAGCTAAATCAACGAGAGATAGAGACCGTTTAAGACAGGAGATATTGGAAAATCTAGGTTGGACAATACGACGTATTTGGTCAACGGATTGGTTTAAGAATCCTCAAGCTCAACTGGAGCCTATATTTCAGGAGCTGGGAAGGTTGAGAACATCTGGAACTGATGACAAAACAAAGCAGGAGAAGCTTGTTTTGAGTGGTTGAAGACTCATAGATCCTACACTGTTAATACGACCTGTAACGCCAATGATGGGCTACCAATTTAACATGGGACAGTTGCTTGGCTGGAATTGTAGGTCGGGTTGGATTTTTTTGCTTGCAAAAAAACGTAACCCGACAAACATTGTGCAACTTGCTGGGTATTGCGTCGGGTTACGTTACCTCGCTACGCTTGATAAGCTAACCCGACCTACGCAAGATTTGTCCCGCCTTAAATTGGTAGCCCAATGATGCACTCCACCCTTGAAGGATACCTAATAAACGAGCAAAATGTTAGATTTATTGTCTCCTCCTATTTATGAAGCCCCTAGATAGCACAATTAATACTGACTAAGCAACCCCATAACATCGGCATGCTTTAGATGCCCTGATAAGCTTTTAGGCGTTTGCCCCTCGCTGGTTTTAGCACGTGGGTTAAGACCTTTATTAATCAGGAAGGCAACCACATCAGCATGTCCAAAGCGTGCCGCTTCATGCAAGGCAGTCCAATTTTTCGCGGATTTTGCTTTTAAATCTGCACCATTTTGCAATAGAATTTTTACTGTCGATAATTTACCGCGTGCTGCGGCTTCATGCAGTGGTGTTTCTTGGGCTTTATCGCGCGCATTTGGATTACCACCATTGCTAGCTAATATACCTGCAATGGTGGTCAAACCTTTTGCCGCCGCTTTATGCAAAAGTGTTTCGCCTGCGCCGTCAGTGACAGAAATATCCGCATGGTTTTTCATTAATAAATCCGCTAATTTGGCATTCCCTGTTCTCACCGCAATTTGTATAGGGGTACCTTTTCTGCCACCTGTATTTACATCAGCTGAATAATCTATCAGATTTTTTGCAATGCCTAAATTACCACGCTGAATCGCCATTTGTAACGGCGTTCCTTCCCTGCCTGGCGTATTTGCATTTGCGCCATAAACGAGTAAAGATTTAACCAAACCTGCATTGCCTTTTTGAATCGCTAATTGTAACAGGGTTCCTTGGCTACCTCTGGCATTAGCATCCGCAGAATAGGAAAGTAATTTATTCGCTAATGCCGTATTGCCTTTACTAATAGCCATTTCTAAAGGTGTTCCCTGTGGAGAAGTAGCGCTCGCATTGGCACCATTTTCAAGCAATAACTGAATCATGCCATTTAAGTGCCTTTCTATGGCTAAATGGAGTGGTGCTTTGCCATTTCTTGCTTTAGTGTCAACTTTTGCACCATAAAGAACCAATTTATCAGCAACATCTAACAAGCCAACACGTATTGCGCTGTAAAGTACAGGTTCACCATTTGCCCCCATTGTATTTGCACTGGCGCCTCGTTTAAGAAAACGTGCTATTTCAGCTTTTTGACGTGAATTTATATTGGCAGCCAGAGCACGCTCACTGACTGTATTGGAGGCTGGACGAGCTGGAATGGGACGTCTTTTAATACGTCCTATCGTACGCTTACCAGCTGGCTTTTTAGCTTTAGTTGGCTCGCTTGGTTTTTTTTCTCTAACGGGACTTGCTGTCTTATCTTTTGTTGTGCTTTTAACTGATGGTGTTGTGGTTTTATTTACGACACCACCGCCAGCCCCACCGCATCCAGAGAGTACCAAGATTGATATAAAAAATAGTATAAACAGTCCATTCGTATTTTTATCGTGAGATCGTTGGTGTTTTTTCATTGAATTCAAGCCTATCCATAGCTTCGAGAGTGCGCGAAAAGATGATGATAAAACGAAGCGCGTTGACAAATATACCCATTTTTCAATGTATTGTCAGCAGTTCTTTTATTATGGCGAAAATACAACCATCGTCCCTGCAAGTTTATCATGCCAACCTTGCTTTTTTTTATCCCAGATAACCCAAAAAAAGCCCAAGAATAAGATAAGAGTAGCAGGGATATAACCTATATAGCGAATGATCCACTGTTTTATTGTTGGACATCCTCCCGTTTTAGCATCGACAATTTTCATTTTTAATAATATTTTACCCGGTGTACCTTGCTTTAATACCCAAAAGCCAATAATGATAACAATAGGCAGTATCCAATTGAGTACGACATCCGCTACTCCTGCTACGAATGGCGCATTAACATCATGGACAAAGTAGCGCTCCCCATAAAAAAGGTAAAGTATCGGTAGCGTAATAATAAGCCATATGAAAGTATCAATGATGGAGGCTAGAACACGCGCCCAAAAACCTGCGTACCCCTCAAATTTATTATCTGTAGCAGTCTCAATCTCACTGCTGGGAGTTTTATATGGATTTGTCATACATCTTCCTTTTTTTTTATATCTGAATAAATACTGAACATTATATGCCATTGATCAAAAAAATGCGCCGTCTGAAAAATAGTTTTCTACACTATATAATAGTGTTTTATCCACTCTTTCTATTGACCTTAAATACGTTAACAAACCGTTAAAACTAGTTGTTAATACTAAAATTATTATTTTTATCAGTCTTTATAAAGGGATATTGTTAGCTTACTTATCCCGTCTTTATCCACAGCTTTACATGAGTGTCAACCACTATATATAGTGGTTGACGGTAGAGCATCATACATTTTATAGTACACAAACCCCATTAGAGGGAAAGCTAATTCACGCTTTGTGGATAGTTTAAAACAAGCGTTAGGCTACCCAAAGGAAATAAACACCCAAATAAAAATCACAGAGAGGGTGAGATTTACAAAATATAATTCGTAGGACTAGCGAGTTAATTGCTCGCTCCTTAGGTACAAGTATTATATTGATATGAAGATTACCCTCTTTGTAGTTTCCCTGCGAGCTTAATGAGGTTTTCCATAGGACGACTGCACTTAGAAAATTTGGCAAGGTAGCAAGCCTTAACCTACGCCCCAAGCCTTATCTATGGAAAACCTCATCAAGCTATTTGCGCGTTTATTTTCTTGGAGTAGCCTTACTGCGATAATATTAAGGACTAAGAATTAAATAATCTATAAAACTTAACTTGCCTTTATTACCCCTGATTGAATGATCTCAAATCGTTGCGTAGAGTGACTATGCGCCTGCTAAATATTGAAATCATTCAATCAGGGGTAACAATTCCTACCTCAAGTTCCGCAGATTATTCAATCCTAACTTCTAAGGAGACATAATGGATACAGTGGGTGATACACCGAGTGACGACATTTATCAAGAGTTGGATGATGTAGTTACGACAGAGACAGAGACGCACACTAATCAAGTGAATGATAGCGAAGAAGCATTCTATAAAGTTATCCGCCGTAATGGCAAGGTAACGCGCTTTAATGCTAATAAAATAAAAGTAGCGCTAAGCAAAGCTTTTCTGGATGTTGAAGGGGGAAATGCGGCAGATTCATCACGTATCCACAAGACAGTGGAAACATTATCGGCGCAAATTACAGAAAATCTGTTCCGCCGTATGCCCGATGGTGGCATTGTGCATATTGAAGATATTCAAGATCAGGTTGAACTAACATTGATGCGCTCTGGAGAGCGGAAGGTTGCACGTAGTTATGTTCTTTATCGAGAGCAACGTGCGCAAATTCGTGAGCAGAAAGCATCTAAAACAGATAAACCAAAGAAAAAACAGTCGATTCAAGTGAAAACAGCCTCTGGCGATTTCATTCCTCTGGATGAAAAACGTCTGCATAAACTCATCAAAGAATCCGTAAAAGGGCTTGAAGGGGTAGACGCAGAGCGTATCCGAAAAGAAGCGATGCATAATATCTTTGATGGTATTTTAGAGTCCGATGTAAACTCAGCGCTTGTGATGTCAACGCGGGTAATGATTGAGCGTGATCCTAATTACTCCTCTGTTTCTGCACGTTTGCTATTAGATAGACTGCGCCACGAAGCGCTTAGCTTTCTCAATGGTCGGGCTACCTATGCAATGCAACCTGAGATGAAATCGCTTTATCCAGAGCTGTTGACTAAATATATTAATCGCGCCGTTGAACTTGAATTATTAGATGAAGAGCTCAGTCGTTATGATCTAAAAAAACTGGGCGCAGCGATTAAGCCTAAGCGTGATCATACGTTTACCTATCTAGGCTTACAAACCCTCTATGATCGCTATTTTATCCATACCGAAGATGGCATACGCTTTGAGTTGCCACAAATTTTCTTTATGCGGGTCGCAATGGGCTTGGCAATTAATGAAATTGATCGCGAAGAACGTGCCATTGAGTTTTATAATCTGCTCTCCAGCTTTAACTTTATGAGTAGCACACCAACGTTGTTTAATGCAGGTACATTGCGCCCACAACTCTCCTCCTGCTACCTCACCACGGTGCCTGATAATCTATCGGGTATTTATGATGCGATTAAAGATAACGCTTTACTGTCTAAATTTGCAGGCGGTTTGGGTAATGACTGGACATCTGTACGTGGGCTTGGCTCTCATATTAAAGGCACTAATGGCAAATCTCAGGGGATCGTGCCGTTTTTGAAAGTATCGAATGATACGGCGGTAGCCGTTAACCAATGCTTTGCTGCGGATACCCCTCTTTATACTGCTGATGGCGTCAAAGCTATTCGTGATATCAAACAAGGTGATTTAGTCCTAGGAATTAGTGGTACTTATCGTGAAGTTGAGCAGACAATGCTTTATAACCAACATGACCCAATGGTTTCGGTGGATATTAAACACTCTATTAAACCAACCAAAGTCACGGCTGGACATCCTTTTTATGCGATCCGCAATGTTCCTATAGGGCAGGAAAACAAACGTACCTACGATTGGCTAAAAAAAGCGAAAGTGAAACCAGAATGGGTCGAAGCAGGTGAATTACAAAAGGGTGATTATCTAGCTCAGGTTATCCCCAAAGAAATTATTCCTGTTAGTGGTTTTACAGAAGATGATGCAAGGTTGTATGGTATTTTATTAGGCGATGGACATCTTTCTAAAGATGGAATGGAATGGGGTGTTTCTGGCAATCCACAACATGATACACACCTGCAATTCATACGTGATTATTTAGACCAGCACCATATTCACTTCTGGGAAACGGGTAGAGATAATAGCTATCTGCAAATTCGTTGGGCAAGTGGACAGGGTGTATTGCGTGATGGAACGACAGGACGCATAACAGGTGTAGGCGCACCAACCTTACCCTTTAGCTATGATGAAATTTACAATTCGGAAGGAAAAAAATATATCGCTCGTCGCTATAACCACCTACCCCATTCGCAAGCACTTGCCTTATTACAAGGTTTATTAGAGACCGATGGTGGTATTAGTCGGGGTAAAGAAATTTACTTTACCAATACCTCTTATCCATTAATCGAAGGTTTACGTTACCAATGTTTACGCTTAGGCATACCAACCGCAGGGCACTATAGAGAGCGAGATAATGCGCATACAGGAACACGTTCTGATGGCACAAAAATTTATTTTAATGGCATAACGAAAACCTATGATGTGCGTATACCTGCCGTAAAAGAGATTGCTACCCGCATAGGATGCCAACCCATTCGCAAATATAATTGGTTAAATCATAACGGTTGTTTGTATAGCCGAATTCGTAGCGTAAAAAGCATTCCCAGCGAATCCTTTGTGTTTGATTTAAAAGTAGAAGGTGATGAGTCCTATATGACCACATCGGCATTAGCACACAACGGTGGCAAGCGTAAGGGTGCATTCTGCGCCTATCTCGAAACATGGCATTTAGATATAGAAGAATTTTTAGAACTACGCAAAAACACAGGCGATGAGCGCCGTCGTACCCACGATATGAACACCGCGCATTGGATTCCTGACTTGTTTATGAAACGCGTTGCCGAAGAAGCGGAATGGACACTCTTCTCGCCTGATGAAACGCCCGACCTACACGATCTCTATGGCAAGGCATTTGAAGAGAAGTACATTGAATATGAAGCAAAAGCCGCACGCGGTGAGATGCGTCTTTCAAAGACGCTTAAAGCGCTAGATTTATGGCGTAAAATGCTGGGAATGCTATTTGAAACAGGGCATCCGTGGATAACCTTTAAAGATCCTTGCAATGTTCGCTATAGTAATCAGCATGTTGGTGTAGTGCATAGTTCTAATCTTTGTACTGAAATTACCCTACATACCAATGCCGATGAAATAGCAGTGTGTAATCTCGGTTCAGTTAATATTGCTGCGCATACCACCGCAAAAGGCATCAATATGAAGAT
>DRMS01000432.1 GCA_011322515.1 Leucothrix mucor | reverse complement strand
TAACCGCAATTTTCTCTATTTTAACTAGCTCTTCATCAGTCAGGTTTTCTGCCTCTTCATACAAATTGGCAACGGACATATCATCGCCAACTGACTCCGTATGTTGATAATTTGCTAGTGAATCAACGCGTATCGAATGCGGGGTTTTCCATGCGCGTTGAGTAATATCCTCAAGTGCAGCCAATGTTTTGCGGGTAAACACTTTGCCATCTTTAGGGGCAATACCAAGTAAAATATTATCGTTTTTAGTATAGGTGTTTTGTAGGTTTTCAAACGCCAATACACGCTCATCATCATCATTAAAAAATATTTTATAATCATTATTAAAGGTGAGATTTTTCGCGCCCATTCCTGCTAGCCCTACGGCAAGAATGACGAGTATTAATGCTAGCCACTGCCATTGCAGTAAGTTTTTTGCGTATTGTTTTATCATTCAAGTGATCCTTTATTATCTGTTTTTTTTAAGTACTAGCGACGAAATAATTCCAAGTGTTCAATCAGTCCATTGCCACATTCTATTAGCATCTCTAAACTCTGCGTGCTTTTAGCTAATCCCATACAACCTTCAAGCGTTGCCACAAATAGGATTGCCATGCGGTGTGCATCCGCCTCTTCACGTACCGTACCTGCTTTTTTTCCACGTTCAATTGCTGCTTCTAGCTCATCACGCCATGCATCATAAATAGCCACTGTACGCTGTCGAAAGCCTTCATCAATGGGTGACATTTCCTGCGCTAGATTATTCACAGGACAACCTAAACGCGCATCCTCATGCGTCATTTTTTCACCTGTTGTTGCTAAGATTTGTTGTATCGCGGTGATGGGGTCATCCGTTTCTCGAAGGGGATCAATCCACACCTGCTGGAAAAAGGCTAAAATAATCTCATCCACCACCGCATAGCCCAACTCCAGCTTATTGCTAAAATGGTGATAGAGTGCGCCTTTAGTAATACCTGTATCTTTGAGAATTTTGCTAAGGCTAGCCGCCTGAAAACCGACCTTATGAATCTCATCAAAAGCAGACTCTAATAGTTTCTGGCGCGTCTCTTCACCACGTCCGCTGTGAGACCCACACGGACAGCATTTCCACAAATGCCACCACGGGTCAGTGTTTGTTTTGTTTAGAATATTCACTATTATTTACCATACCGATCAGTATGGAAGAAGATACATGCATACTGGTCGGTATGCAATCGATATTTTGTAAATTATACTGCTTTGGTTACTAGTGAGGTATCTCATTGGAGTAGCCTTTAACACTATCTTCTCCAAAATCATGAGGATTAAAAGCATCCTCATCGATAGTTGGCAATTACTCATCACCCCTGAAGTGTTTTTATCGAGGGTGATATAGGTAATTGTTAGCTAATCATGAAGAGTTAGTAGTGAAACCTTAGACTCTATTCACATTTGGTTATGCTCTCACTTTTTAGTCGATTATTTAGGAACGTACACGAAGTAACTTCCCGAAATTCTAACGCAGAATTTTTATTTCAGATTGGATGAACTCATGAGGCGCATAGTCACTCTACACAACGAATGAGATCATCCAAGCTGGGATAAAAAGGCAAGTTAGAGATCGGGACGTTGTTTCGTGCACGTTCCTTAACTTCTATCGAGGCACAAAAAAACCGCATTAAATGCGGTTTTTTCACTCTAAAAAGTAACGCTAAATTACTTCCAGAAATTAACTTCTTTAGAGGCGATGCCACGTACTTCTTCAGTTAGCTCAGCATATCTTGCACGATACTGTTTCCACTCGCCAACATAGTACTCCTCAGCATCAAACTCACCACTATTTTCATATTTAATGAATTTTGCTTGCATATCTAACATTTCTTGAATTAACTCTTGTTTACTGCTCATATCTAAACTCTCCAACAATATCGACATAAAATTGATGTTCAGAAATATACAGAGTTAAGCTATACAGGGGTATACCCCATTTAGGGTAGGATATTTTCGCCTTAAATTAGATATACTTTTTAACGTCTTGAACGCAGATTGAATTACTATCTGCGATCTGTTTTTTTGAAAAAAAGAGGTTGAATAATTATGGCAACGCTTGCAGGTACAAATGTAGAAGTAACAGATGAAGGTTATTTAGAAAATGTAAATGACTGGAATGAAGATGTCGTAAAAGCAATGGCAGAGGTTGATGGTATCGAGCTGACTGAAAAGCATTGGGATATTATTAACTATCTTCGTGATGAGCATGTTAATAATGGCGAAGAGCCAAATGAGCGTACTATTGTTAAGGCGATGAAAAAGATTTGGGGCGGAAAACCGAAGAGTAAAGATTGTTTTCAACTATTCCCAAATGCACCTAGTAAGCAAGGGCGTAAGTTCGCAGGTTTGCCAAAAAGTAATCGTAAAGGTGGGTATTAAGAAAATTTCACCTTAAACAGGTAGCCAATATTTTCTCAAAAAGGTCATATAATATACATATTATATGACCTTTTTTTGTGAATGGATGTTTATCGACCATTTGTAGGGTAACTTATAGGGTTTTATCTGTAGTAGAGTGGTTTTTTCATGAATTTTTACTACACTTCTTATCTCTCGCAATGGAAGCGGGATATTTAGTTACTTTTGTAAATAGTACCGAGACAACGGAATGAATAAAAAAGGATGTCATTGCGCCGCACGGATTAGCGGCTTTTTTATTTGCATTGTACTGTTACTCAGCGCCTGTTCTGATAATGAAAATAATACAGATACTACCCAGCCGAAAAGAAATTCAGCTGACGAACAACAGAAAAATCAGCAACCCTTACCTAAAATTCCATTCACTCAACTTATTCTAGATAAAATCTCCATTGATTACCCTTACACTCCTGATAATAGCTTTACTGCGTTTATTAGAAAATTACGCGCAAGAATTGATAATAAAAATATGCGCGGAATGTTAGGAGAATTATCAGCACGGTTTATTTGCCAAAGTTCCGCTTGCAAAACGGGTTTACCTATCAATCAACAGTTTGAGAATATTGTGGAAAGCCTAGGTGCTACGCCATGGGATAGTTTATTAACAATGGTTGATACAAAGCATTATCAACAAATTAATGGGCATATTTGTGGTCCCGCCAGTGCACAGTTTACAGGTGAGGGACAAGATAAAATAGTGGGAAAAGGCTGGGGGTATATTAATGCTACGAATGTACGTTTGCGCAAAAAACCTACTACAAAATCAAGTATTATCACCCATTTAACCCAAGATGCCGTTCGACTAGTCTCTACACAAAAAATTGAAAAACGAGGTCTACAATGGATAGAAATTGAAACCCTAAAAGGGCAGAAGGGTTATATTGCCGAGAAATTTTTCCTAATGTTGACACCACCGCAAATTTGCTATCAACGAGCAATGGGTGAATGGAAAATTTCGGGTTTTAGAGCGCCTTAATTAACAATAAGGAAGTTTCAAGCAATGATTTTACCCATCTTACTTGCCCTTTTGCTCCTGCTTGAATCATCTGGCTACCAACTTAAGGCGGGGGACAAGTAAAGTTCATAGCAAACAACCCGCACCCTTCGACAAGCTCAGGGAACTAGCTTCCTGAGCTTGTCGAAGGGTGCGGGTGAATAGGCAAAAACATTAACCGTCCTGCCTTAAACTAGTAGCCCGAAAATTCAATAAATCTTTGAATTTATGGAGTGTCCCAGCTTAAATTGGTAGCCAATCATCTCAATCGTTGCGTAGAGCAACTATGCGCCTCTTGAGATGCTCCAATCAGGAACAAAAAATCAGCGC
>DRMS01000431.1 GCA_011322515.1 Leucothrix mucor | reverse complement strand
ATCCTAAAAAGACTCGTGTAGTGCGAAGCCATCGAGGTGTAAAGTTTTTAGGGCAACGACTACCTAAGTCATCTTAATTAATGTGTTATTTTTAATCAAAAACAGATTAATAAATAAGCGATTTAAGAGCTAACTTTATTTTTCAAAAGCGTCTAATTTTTATACAACGTAACTTTTTGATTTTAAAGGAAAATAAAACATTAACAGGGTTGCACTACCTGCCTGACTAATAAGGCATTGAGACCGAGTCAAATCACACGAAAGGTAAGTACCCTTTGGTTGCACTACCTGCCTGACTAATAAGGCATTGAGACGGTTCTGAATTCTTTAAATTGATTACTTGAAACTTCCTAATTATTAACTACGCTATGAAAAATTCCAAATTTCAAATTTCCAATAAAAAAAGCCTACCATAAGGTAGGCTTTTTTATCTCTATCATTACCTATTACAGTAATGATAAATCAAAACTATTTAGCAGAGTGTCCGCTTAGTTCTATCTTAACTTTATCTTCTTCTTTAATGTCTGCGTAATAAGCACGAAGAATCTTCAATACTTCAGGGCGTGAGAACTTTTCAGAGACTTCTTCACCTTCTGAGAGCGCATGACGTAGCTTCGTACCAGAAAGTAGCATTCTGTCTGCTGCATCATGTGGGCAGGTTTTCATTGATGCCATGCCGTCACATTTATCACACCAGAATGTCCAGTCGATTTTAAGCGGTAGTGTTTCTAGCGCATCTTTAGGAATTTCGTCGAAGATGTCATGTGCGTCAAAGGGACCATAGTAGTCGCTTACGCCTGCATGGTCACGGCCAACGATTTGATGTGAACAACCGTAGTTTTGACGGAATAGTGCGTGAATCAATGCTTCACGAGGTCCTGCATAGCGCATATCAAGCGGATAGCCTGCTTGAACAACGGTATCTTGTACAAAGTAGTTATCGATCAATGTGCCGATTGCATTGGAGCGAACTTCAGCAGGAATGTCGCCTGGCTTAAGCTTGCCTAGCAATGAGTGAACTAGCACACCATCACCGATTTCTAATGCAATCTTAGCAAGATACTCATGTGAGCGATGCATTGGGTTACGTGTTTGGAAACAAGCAACGGTTGACCAACCTTTCTTTTCAAAGTAAGCGCGTGTTTCCGCAGGTGTCATAAACTGATCACCATAAACTTCTTTGAAATCACCGATTGAGAGTACTTTGACGGTACCCGCCACATTGACAGGCGCTTGATCCATCACCATTTGTACACCAGGATGATCTTTATCAACCGTTTTATAAACCGTTTCACATTCATGCTCTTTGTTGATCATATAGGTTGACTCAACAACCATTGTACCCATGATTTCGCCCGTTTCTTCACTGACGAGCGCAACATTTGTGCCTTCTGATAAGCTATCAGCCGTCTCACCATCCGTTGATAGGGTGATTGGAATGGGCCAGAAAAGACCATTTTCCATTTTCATATCATCACAAACACCCTGCCAGTCTGCCTTATTCATAAAGCCTTCTAGCGGCGTGAATCCGCCGATACCCATCATAATGAGATCGCCCGTTTCGCGTGAAGACAGTTTGATTTGAGGAAGATCAGCAGCGCGAGCTAGTTCAGTAGCAAGTGCGTCGCCTTCGAGTAGTAGAGGCTTTAGATCGCCTCCGCCATGAGGTCGTACAAGATTTGACATAAGAATTCCTGACTTAGAATAAAATAATGGAAGGGGGTGATTATATATCTCAAGTTTTACTTTGCTATAGCCATCAAGTGGTAATTATAGTTCCTGCAACTATCTAAGTAGGAGGACATAATAAATCTAACATTTTGCTCGTTTATTTTGTTAGATCTATTAAGACTTCCTGCTTACTAATGAATAAAGCAAGGTAAAAACCATTGTAATGGCAATGTGTTAGCCTCTACACGGTATTATCTTTGTGGCTTTGACGCAAGTTTTCAGACCCTTTCTGCAATCTAATTTTTACATAGGAAGATAAGTATTATTTATCTTTAAAAGATGCGACAAATGGCAGTAGAGCTGAAACGGGCTTCATTAGGTCATCAGAAAGTTCCAAGCAATGACTCTACCTATAGACATTCATTTATTAAATTTCCGCACCCTTCGACTCCGCTCAGGGAGCTGTACCCTGAGCGGAGTCGAAGGGTGCGGGTTGTTTGCTATGACTTTACTTGTCCCACCTTAAGTTGGTAGCCTTATTTTTGAATTAGCGAGGCTATTCTCGCCCGCGCTTTTTTAATTTGCGTAAATTTAAATCATTATGCTTGATTTTTCTGAACGTCCTATTATCACCCACAACCTACATCATTCCAACTTATCGGACTTCTTTATGGCAACGTTTTTAACTCGAATAACCTGAGCAATATTCCAAAGATGGGGTAAATACTCCACGGCTGATCTCAATGATTTATTGTCTTTATCCATCTCCTGTTTTTGATAGAGATAATGATAAAAACTTGAAAAACTCCGCTTTATTTTTTTTTGTTTCATTTTGTGAAGCATACGCCTTACATTACCTGCTCCCCAGTTGTAGGAAACGATAGAAAATAGCCACGCATCGGTTTTACTAAAGCCAGATACATTATGGAAGTAAAAGTAATAGCGTTTTAAATGAATTAAAGCAACGGTAGTACTGAGCTTGTGGTGTGAACGTATTTTATTAGTGCTGAGTTTTTTCAAATAAGGTGGCGTTGAGGATAATTCTTTTATTTCTTTAACAATGGCATTAAGTAGTTGCCAGTAGCCATAATCTTTAGATGGATCACCTGCTTTTGCACGCCATAAGGACTCAAGATAAGGCATGAGCAGTACCATATGCGGTACATCTGAAGGTATTTGGTAGTGTTTTATTTGCGGATAGGAACGCTGAAAGGCATCGACAAAGAGGTTTTGTTTTTGTTTATTTTGCTTCCAAAAAATACGATTTTTCACCCGTTTTATAACAGATTCAAAATCCTTTCCTCCTTTGGATCTTAGTGAGTTCTTCAGAAAATACTGAAAGATAATATGCGAGCGCTCAGCATAGTTTGCACGGGTATTTTTTTTAATGGCATCAGGAATGATAAAATCCCAGTCAGAATCGCTTGCTGAGATAGGACTAACAATCAGTAAGACAGATAGAAGCAAAAATAAAGTAATACACTTGAGCTGACGCATTATCTTTTGTGTCCAAAATTTTTGAAAAATGTTGCTTATTAAGGAAAAAGGGGTCAGGGAAAAAGGGGTCAGTATCCTTTTAGCATGAGTAGAAAAATACAACTCAATTTACTGCCTGAGCATTTTGCCTATTTTTAAGTTGGTAGCCCTAAAACACATCAAACCGACTTTTCTCCACATGGAAAAAGCTAAGTAACCAACTATAAATGGGCCAAGCTAACAGACTAGAAAACAGTGGTAACCAATAACGCCATGTGGCGGGATTACTGCCCGTTGCTGCCATGATCCACAGGTTAGTTAATAGATAGGTTCCTAACACCAGAAAAATTAGTATTAACTGATGCCATAAAATATTAATTGAAAGGCGTGGTTGAAGCCGCATTGACATAAAGACAACAATCACCAATCCTAGCGCATGCTGCCCTAATATGGAGCCATAAAAGACATCCACAAAAAGCCCCGCTATCCATGCCATTACAATACTTATTTTTTTAGGGAGTTTTATACACCAGTAGATAAAAGTCAGCCCAATCCACTCTGGACGCCAAAGCATCCATGATTCTGATAATGGCAGTAATAACAGTATAAATGCTAACAATACTGATACGATGACCGCTCCTGTAAAACGTGGAGAAACACTATTTCCCATCTTAGTTTTTCTTCTTTAAGATTGATTTTTCAGTAGCTTTGTTCTTTTTCAACTGACTCTTAGGCTCTTCTTTCTTGCTTTTCATTGCATTTTTATTATGCCAAATGGCTAACACTTCACGCGCTTGAGTAAAATCGGTCAACGTGCGCGCCATTACTTTCATAAACGAATCGCCTGAGTTGTACTTGATGCTACTGACAATAGCAACGGGATAGCCCGCTGGATAGAGTTTACCAAGCCCTGAGCTAACATAAATATCGCCTTTTTTTATATCAACATCAGCCTCAATATTTCTGAGTTCAAGCAAATTTGTTTTGCCTGTTCCTACTGCTAACGCACCACGACCTTGAACTTCATCTATCGCAAGGTCAGGTTTTCTTTTCAATATACTGGTATTGACAACGTGGATAGCATGATCTTTGTCGGTTAACTGCATAATCTCTGCTGAATCAGGCGCAATACTATCAATTTGCCCATAGATGTTTTTACCTGAAAGAACTACCTGACCTGTATACATATAATCATTAGAACCTCGGTTGATGGTTACTTTACGGCTAAATGTATTCGCTGACACAGAGAGTATTTCAGCAAGCAGATGTTTTTCATCTGCTTTAGGGATTGCATTAAGCTGTTCACGCAGACGCCTATTTTCATTGGCAATGGCGTGATATTTTTGATTACGTGCCGCATAAATATCCAGCGTGGTACGCAACTTCCTATTTTCCTCTGCCATTTTTTTATGATCGGCGAAATAGTCGGTTAGGTAGCCTGTTGCGTTAAACGGAAGATGAATGGCATATTTAAAAGGATAACTAATCATCGTTAGTGTTGCACGCACAGGCTGT
>DRMS01000430.1 GCA_011322515.1 Leucothrix mucor | reverse complement strand
TGACGGGGTCTAATTCAAAACTATTAAGTAGTGAAATTGCCACAGCACTGCGCGGTCGTAGCCTGAGTTACACTGTTTATCCGCTTAGTTTTAAGGAATATCTTAACTTCAAATCCATTCAGCCAGAGTTATATGCAACGCAGGGACGTGCGCGGGTTCGACATGCGCTTGAGCAATATTTGGTTCAAGGTAGTTTTCCTGAAATAGTATTGCTTGATGATACGCTGGTGCAACGACAAATTTTACAAGAGTATTATCAAGTAATGGTATTCCGTGATCTTATAGAGCGCTATCAAATCAGGAACACCCAAGCATTAAAATTTTTTTTAAAAAGGCTTTCAGCTTCGCATAGCAAGAAGGTATCCGTCAATCGTCTCTATAATGATTTAAAATCAGCAGGTATTTCTGTAGGCAAAACCAGTCTGTATGAGTTTATGGAGGCTGCGGAAGCTATTTTTTTTACAGGAATATTAAAAAAATACAGCCAAAAAATCAGTACAAGAGAGCTGGGAGAAAGAAAAATATATTTGATAGATAATGGTTTATTTAATGCCATCCACTTTCAAACTCAGGCAGATCAAGGGAAGGGACTGGAGCAAATGGTCTATTGGGAACTACGCCGAAGACATCCAGCACCCGATAGCATTAGTTATTATCGTGACAAAACAGAATGTGATTTTATTATTCAGGATAATGGCAAGACACAGGTTATTCAAGTCTGCTTTGAAATGCACGATAGTAAAACACGCCAGCGAGAAATTATTGGGTTAATTAATGCATGTCACTATTTTTCAATAAAAGAGGGGCTGATTATTACTTGGAATCAGCAAGAGACTTTTATTCAGCAAGATGTGAATATTCGTGTGCTAAGTATTGATGAGTATTTACTTGGGTAAAATTAAATGGGTAGCCGATAAAAGCGATGTTTTAGTTTTCTTTCCAAACGCTATGAATTAACAGGCTGTCCCGCATTAAGTTGGTAGTCTACAAATCAGATATTTTTAATATGTTTCAATCTTTTTTAGTGCAAAAGTATCAAGTAGTCGTTTTTTTTAGCGTTCTATTTTGCCTATATACAAGCCAAGCTTTAGCATCCCCTAATAAAAACCAGCGTGAACTACAGCGGGTTTTACTACAGGCGGAGAGTCTCAAGCTGGCAAAAAGTCCTACTTGGTTGCGTTTATTGCACTTTGATAGCAAGGGGCGATCTGCTCAACGAAGCGAAATTCTTAGTTCTGAGTTTTTTCTAAGTGATACGCATCATCCTAAAGCTGAGTTGGACGCAAGTCTACAGGCAATGTTTCAAGCGGTTACTGGAGATCCTAATCAACATGCGCAATGTCGATTCCCTGCTCGTTTCTACTGGCTACAAAAGCAGCTCAAATTTAATCGAAACATATTACCTGCGGTGCAGTGTAAACGCTTGCAACGCTGGGCTAAATTTTCATCCTTGGATTCTATTAGTTTGGTTTTAGTGGGTGGTTATTTTGGTAATCCTGCCTCTACCTTTGGGCATTTATTGGTTAAATTAAATAATAGTGAGTATAAAACTAGTAGTGGTAATTTATTAGATCAATCTATTAACTATGGCGCACAAGTACCTGATAATGAAATAATTCCTATTTATATTATTAAAGGTTTGCTGGGCGGTTATGTATCACGCTTTCGTGATAAAGCATTTTACAAGCAAGATCGTGTTTATTCGCGTCAGGAGTTACGCGATATGTGGGAGTATGAGTTAGATTTAACGACTGAGCAGCAGCGCTTTCTGGTTTATCATTTGTGGGAGGTCATGGGGATGAAATCGACCTATTATTTCTTAAAGAAGAATTGTGCCTATCGTATTGCTGAATTAGTAGAGTTAGTAACAGAAAAGACGCTTACACCACGCTATCAACCTTGGTATTTACCAATCGCACTGTTTCAAAAATTGACCGATATTGAGCAGTCTCGCTATATAAAAAAAATCACCTTTCTACCTTCTAATCAGCGTAAGCTTTATCATCAATTTGATCAATTGCAGCAAGAAGATGCGTTACTGGTTAATAAGTTATTAGCTAGCTCTAAGCTCATAACTAAAGATTTATTGAATAATAGAAGCACAATAAGGCAGACGCAGATCATCGACGTGATGTTGGCTTACTATCATTATAAGTTAACTGATACTGAGCAAGATAAAAAGCAACTCAATGTATTAAAAGAGCGTAAAAATCAATTATTACTGATGCGTTTACAATTGCCAATTGCAGATAAAAAGCAACCCGTATTAACCGTGCCTGCCATGATTTCTCCCGCAGAAGGTTCTAAATCACGATTATTTTCTGTGGGGTTTGGGCGAGACAAGAAAGCGCATTTTTTACGTTTAGGTGTCACCGCAATTCACTATGATTTATTGACCGATAGTTATGGAGCATTGGCAAATTCAGAGCTGAAAGTCTTTGATTTAAGTTTAAGATCATTTTCTAAACAGAAAATTTCATTGGATTATTTTAATTTAGTCAGCATCCAGAAATTAAATATCTCACCAACAACGCTTTATCAGGAAAATGAATTTTCATGGCGTGTCGCAGTAGGGATAAAAGCTAGAAATAAGCACTGTACTGATTGCAATGGGTTGTTTTTATCAGCAGGTATCGGCAAAGCATGGCAAACGTCTCAAAAAATGCTTTCTTACGTAATGCTGGATACTCAATATCACGCCAAAGAGGATGACTTTCTACTGACACCCAATATTGGCTTAGTAATAAAACCCTATCCTGCATTGAAGTCAGTATTGGAAATAGGCTTGGAAGCGAATCTAAACAATGGCGAGAAGAGTGAGACGTTAAGCTGGCAAACACGCTACGCTTTTGATAAAAATAATGCGTTACGACTTTCTTATGAAAAGCAACAAAATGAGCTATCTCTTTCTTATTATTATCATTGGTAAATATTAAGGCACTCCAAGAAAATAAACGTTCAAATAGCTTGATGAAGAAGGATTGAGGAGAGAAAAATAAAAAGAGTAGGCAGTCGTTAATAGCTTTGTTACGATAGCGCCCAGAGTCGACCAGACAATCGCGCTTTTACGCTCTCTAGTTAGAGCATAAAAGGGAGGAAAGTCCGGGCTCCATAGGGTAGAACGCCAGATAACATCTGGGCAGCGCGAGCTGACGGCAAGTGCAGCAGAGAGAAGACCGCCCCTCACCTAACTTCACAGAAGCTAGGTGAGGGGTAAGGGTGAAAGGGTGCGGTAAGAGCGCACCGCGCAACGGGTAACCGTTTGTGGCAAGGTAAACCCCGTTCGGAGCAAAATCAAATAGGAATACATTGACGCGACCCGCGTCGTATTCGGGTAGATTGCTTGAGGATTATGGCGACATAATTCCAGATGAATGATTGTCCACGACAGAACCCGGCTTATCGGTCGACTCTATTTTCTTATATTCTTTTTTGTGCAAGCCTTCCCCAGCATATTATTACCTAATTAACAAGCATTTTTATTCTAAAAATAAAATCTCATCCCCAAATTTATTATTCCACATACTTAAAGTAACTTATTAAGTTCTGTTTTTAGCTCCATGTAACGCTTAGAGCTTCTTCATATTGTTCATGTTCTTTCTTACTACCGTTCATCTAAGTAATTGTCTTGTATAGAAAATCACCGTGGGTTCCTATAGACCTGTGGGTATTGGGGGGGTATAATTAGCCAAAGTGGTGAATGGTGGGGAAAGGTGGTTTTTTCTTCTGGGTAAGGGGTGCAAATGTTTCGTGGCATTTCTAATTTGAATATCGATGCTAAAAAGCGTATAGCCATCCCTGCGCGTTACCGTGATTCAATTATTGCCAATGCATCAGGTGAGATGGTGGTTACGGTTGATCATATGGATCGATGCTTACTGTTATACCCAATGGATCAATGGATAAAGGTCGAACAAGTTTTGATGAGTCTACCTAATATGAATCGTAGCGTAAGGAATATGCAACGTCTAGTGTTAGGTCATGCCTCTGAGGTTGGGCTGGATACTCAAGGTCGTATACGTTTATCCTCACCACTGTGCGACTATGCAAATTTGCAAAAAAAAACGGTATTGGTAGGTCAGGCAAATAAGTTTGAACTATGGGATGCGGAAACATGGAATATACAAAGAGATGAATGGTTAGCTGAGGCACAAGATAATTTAGAAACTGATGCCGTATTAAGTCAAATATCTTTGTAAAGAGTAATCAATATGAATGATTCAGTAGCAGTGTTTCAACACGCAACCGTGTTGCTGAGAGAAGCGGTAGAGGCTTTAGCTGTTAGAAGTGATGGTTTTTATATTGATGCAACGTTTGGACGCGGTGGTCACTCAAGCCTTATTTTATCACAGCTCGATAAAAATGGATGTCTGTTGCTCATTGATAAAGACCCTCAGGCAATCGCATATGCAAAAGAAAAATACGCAAAGGATACGCGGGTAGTTATTTGGCAAGGTTCTTTTAAGGACTTTCCAGATGCATTGGAACAGATAGGAATTGATAGAAAACCAGATGGTTTATTGCTAGATCTCGGTGTTTCATCACCGCAATTAGATGATGCATCACGCGGTTTTAGTTTTCAGCGTGATGGTGAACTGGATATGCGAATGAATCCAGAGGTTGGAGAAAGTGCTGCTGAATGGATCAATGCGGCAGAAGAAAAAGAAATTGCTGATGTGCTATGGCGATTTGGAGAAGAACGATTTGCGCGCAGGATAGCACGCAGTATTGTAAAAGAAAGAGTGTTATCCCCCATAGAAACAACCCTGCGTCTAGCAAATATTATTGCAGGCGCAGTTCCTAAGGCAAAGCAAAAGAAAGGCAAAAACCCCGCAACAAAAAGTTTTCAGGCAATTCGTATTTTTATTAATAAAGAATTGGATGACTTGGATACTTGTTTGCAACGATCAACTCAATCGCTCGCAATATATGGGCGAATTGTGATAATTAGTTTTCATTCTTTGGAAGACCGTATGGTTAAGCGCTTTTTAAAAGATAAATCTACTCGAGCAAAATTGCCGCGTGGTTTGCCATTAATGGATTCACAGCTAGATGCATTGCAAGGGCAGGATGGTATACCAACGATTATTTTTAAACTAGTTGGCAAACCTATTAAGGCATCAGCGCGAGAAATCGAAATAAATACACGTTCACGTAGCGCGATAATGAGAATAGGTGAAAAAATAGCGTGATGATTATCGAGGACAAGGACGCATCAAAATGGCAGGTAGCTTTGCTTATTTTGTTATACCTATCTGTCATTTCAATGGCAATATTTGTTGTTATGCAACGTCATCAGTCGCGCGCGCTTTTTGTACAATCTGAAAAGTTAGCAAAGCAACATAATATTTTGATTGCACAGTGGAGCCGATTAAAGCTAGAGCAAGGCGTGGTACTCAATGAGATTTATGTTGAGCGTAAAGCACGTGCAGATTTGGGTATGCTAATACCGAAAGCCAAAAATATCAGAATGGTGAAAGAATAATGAGAAAGGCAAGAGTGTCAAATATGCTGCCTCCTGTTTACAGGGGGCGGCGTTTTGCGTTGTTAATTTTCTTATTGACACTTATTTCTGTATTACTTTTGCGCGCGGGTTATCTTGAGGTTTTTCAGCAACAGTGGTTGCAAAAGCAGGCTGATAAAAGGCAGATGCGGGTTGTTTCTGTGCCTCCCTATCGGGGTATGATTGTTGATCGCAATAATGAGTCACTGGCAATTAGTTCACCTGTTGAATCAATTTGGTGTAATCCAAAAAAATTGTTTGCTGTGCGCGCAGGGCTTATTAAAGGAACGACAAGTGAAAACGAAGATGAGGCACTCCTAGCGAAAGCACGTCTAGATGAGGTGGATATTGGCTTGCAGAAGGTAGCGGCCTATTTGAAACTTGATGCTGATAAATTAATTAAAAAAATACGCCGTAATAAATCAAAACAATTTTTATATATAGCAAGGCAGATACCACCTGAAATATCAGAGGATATAACCAGTTTGAATTTGCCCTCCTTTAGCAACACCTCTGAATATCGACGCTTTTACCCAATGGGTGAAGCGTTGTCGCATGTAGTAGGCTTTACCAACATTGATGATAAAGGTGTCGAGGGGATTGAGCGTTCTAAAAATCAAATATTGGCAGGTGAGTCTGGAAAAAAACGTGTTGTACGTGATGGCCGTGGTCGCCTAATAGAGAATATTGAACAAATAAAAGAAATGAAGCCTGGTCAGGAAGTCGCTTTGAGTATCGATAGGCGCATCCAGTTTCAGGCATATAAAGAATTAAAAAGCACGGTCTATCAATTAAATGCTAAAGCAGGCTCAATCGTGGTACTTGATGCCTATACGGGGGAGATTTTAGCAATGGCAAATATGCCAGGGTTTAATCCCAATGTGCGTTCGGAATTAAAACCTTTTCGTTATCGTAATCGTGCCGTTTTAGATGCATTTGAACCTGGTTCGACCATCAAGCCATTCACTATAGCGGCAGCTTTAGAAGCTCGGGTGATTGGTCCAGATGTACAAATAGATACTTCGCCTGGTTATATTAATATGGGCAAGACTAAAATCCGAGATCCAAGAAATTATGGCTCAATGACGCTGGATAGGATTTTAGCAAAATCAAGTAATGTCGGGGCAAGTAAAATTGCCTTGTTAATGAAAGCAAGTGGACAATGGAAGTTCCTTAGTCGAATTGGTTTTGGAAGACGTCCTAGCGCGGGCTTTCCTAATGAGTCTGAGGGAAAATTATCCTATTATGATCAATGGGTTAAGGTGGATAGAGCATCTCTTGGTTATGGTTACGGTATCTCTGCCAGTCTGCTTCAATTGGCGCATGCTTACACTGTGTTTGCAACAGGCGGTGTACTTTATCCCGCTACGATTTATAAAAGAAATAAGACTGTTGCAGGGCAACGCATTATGAAAGAGGTTAATGCCAAGGCCATACTAAGAATGCTAACGTCAGTGGTGAGCAAAAAAGCAACAGGTAAAAATGCAAGTGTTGATGGGTATCATGTTGCTGGCAAGACAGGAACAGCTTATAAATTTATCAATAAACGCTATCGTAAAAATAAAAAGATAGTCAGCTTTATTGGTATGGCGCCTGCTTCTGATCCGCGTATTGTTGTGGCAGTGATGATTAATGAACCAAAAGTAGCGAAAGCATCAGGTGGACGGTTAGCCGCTCCCGTGTTTTCTAGGGTTATGTCAAGCGCATTAAGAATATTGGATATTCCGCCTGATAATTTACCTACGCGAAAACATGCACGAGGCAATGGTCGTCATAGAGGTGCCTCATGATAAAGCATTCACTACATTATTTATTAAAGGGAATAAAAGGTGTTGATAGCGATGCTTTGATAGAAGTTTCTGTTGACTTGTTTGTTAGTGGTTTAACCCTAGACAGTCGTACAATCAAACAAGGCATGTTATTTGTAGCCTTAAAAGGTACGCAAGCGCATGGTGTAAAATATGCGCTTAAAGCACAACAACAAGGTGCAGTTGCGATTATTTATGAAGCTGACTTAACCCAAAACGAATCTAAATTATTAGCCGATTTAACTATTCCTACTATTGAAATTAAAGAATTGGCACGGCAATTAGGTGAAATAGCACGGCGTTATTATCAAATACTGGACGACAATCAGCTACGAAAAGCAAATTATGGGTTAAAAGTTATTGGTGTGACAGGTACGGATGGTAAAACAACCGTTACTCATTTTTTTGCACAAGCTATGAATGCATTAGTTGCTAATAAAGCGGCCGTTATTGGAACACTGGGTATCGGTTTTCCAAATGATTTACAACAGGCAACCCATACAACACCTGATGTATTAACAGTGCATAAAACATTGCATCAATTAGCCAAAAAAGGTGTTGAATATATTGCAATGGAAGTGTCATCACATGCGCTAGATCAGGAACGGGTGAATGGTGTTGATTTTGATGTGGCGATTCTAACCAATTTGACACGGGATCATCTTGATTATCATGGCACGGTTGAGAACTATACAGTGGCTAAACAAAAGCTATTTTTACGCCCCGAAGTCAACACAGTTGTGCTCAATCAGGAGGATGCTTTTAGCCAGCAAATAGTCGATAAATTAAAGCAAAAAGGCAGTAATAAAGCACTGTTGCGCTATGCCGTGAAATCAGAAAATACTGATATTGATGCCGAGTTAATTGCTCAAAATGCTAGCTTCAGCAATAAAGGGATACAAGCGCAGATTTCTTATGGTGATCAGCAAGGTATGCTAAAAGTGGCCGTTTTAGGTTGGTTTAATCTTAGTAATTTATTAGCAACACTAGCGGCAATGTTGTCACTAGGTGTGCAATTTAGTGAGGCTTTAGAGGCACTAAGTCATGTTAAAACAGTATCAGGTCGTATGGATAAAGTGAATGCATCCGATGTGCTGGTTGTGGTTGATTATGCACATACACCAGGTGCATTAGAGTCTGTATTAAAAGCATTGCGTGGGCATACGCAGCAACGTATTTTTTGTGTCTTTGGTTGTGGCGGTGATCGTGATAAAGGCAAGCGTCCTTTGATGGCTAAAATTGCAGAGCAAGATGCAGATGTGGTGATTGTGACAGATGATAATCCGCGTACTGAAAACCCACAGGCAATTATGCGCGATATTATGGCTGGTTTTAAACAGGCTGAAAAAATAGTGATTGAACATGATCGTGCCAAAGCGATTCGTTATGCAATGCGACAAGCGCAAGCGGGTGATGTGGTTTTGATCGCAGGAAAGGGACACGAACAAGTGCAAATATTTGCTCATAAAACAGAAATGTTTGATGATCGGCAGCAAGCGGCAGAAGCCTTACAGGAGCTGGCAATATGACATGGTTAGGGCTTGCAGAAATTGCATACATGGTAGGTGGGGACTTACAGGGTGAAGATCGACAAATCAGCTCGGTCTCTA
>DRMS01000429.1 GCA_011322515.1 Leucothrix mucor | reverse complement strand
TCTTCAACCCATGAGGGAATCACGCCTTCTTCGTGCAACTGTCGCATAATGGGATCGACAGCTTGAGTACGTTGCTCAAAATTGTTTAGATTAGGATTTAATAGCAGTTGATTATTATTAAGCTGAAAAACATCCTCCCAACGTAGCAGTTGTTCTGCAAATTGGGGACGAGTTAGCCCCATAACTTCATCAGCAATAACAAAATCCAGATAGTCACTGCGATCAAACCCATGACATGCTTGTATACGCTCTAAATAACTCACTCGCCCACCTTGCTTAGTGCTTTATCTAGCCATTTTGTTGGTAATAAACGCTTTAATGTAGTAAATAAATAGGTGGGAAAAGTAACATAGTAACGTGCTTTTGGCTTGGGACTTTCTAGTGCGTGAATAACTTTTTTCAGTACCGCCTCAGCAGGTAGAGTAAAAGGAACCGCAGCCCCTTCTTTTTCTAATCGTGCAATATTCTTTTTATATAAATCACGATGCACACTGCTTTCCGTATCAATATTTTCTTTTAGCGCAATCAAGCTATTAGCACGAAATTTGCTTTCAATAGGACCTGGTTCTATCAATGATATTTTAATTCCTGTATCCCGTAGCTCTAAGCGTAAGGTATCGGCAAAGCCTTCAATTGCGTATTTGCTAGCATTATACGCACCCCGAAAAGGTAACGAGACAATCCCTAGCACTGAGCTATTAAAAATAATCCGCCCACTATTATTTTGCCGCATCATCACAATAAGACGATTATTTAGCTCCATCCAACCAAATACATTAGTTGCAAATTGCTTTTCCATTGCTTCACGACTTAGATCTTCAACCGCACCAGCTTGACCATAAGCACCATTATGAAACACCGCATATAAATCACAACCAATTAAGAGCATTAACTCATTTGCCAAATCCTGCACACTTTCTGAGTCAGCATAATCCAACTTTAAACACTTAAAACCTTCGGCAATTAAACGATCCACATCGTCCTGTTGACGCGCTGTTGCGTAAACATTATAACCACGCGCTTTTAACCCTTTGGCAACGCAATAACCAATGCCGCTAGAGCAGCCTGTAACGAGAACTGTATGCATAACTATCCTTTAGAATCAATGATAACGCTATCCTACCACACCCAGTTCAAGCCTATGACTAATTTTATGGCATATTCATTTCTCGGTTAACAACGATTCATCATGCCTTGGATATCGAAAAATAGCCTGTACAAATTTGTGAAAATACTTATGGTCACCTACTTAGAAACATGCACGAAACAACTTCCCGATCTCTAACTTGCCTTTTTATCCCAGCTTGGATAATCTCAAGAGGCGCATAGTTGCTCTACGCAACGATTGAAATGATTCAAGCAGGAGCAAAAGGGACTACTATAGATATTCATTTATTAAATTTCCGCACCCTTCGACAAACTCAGGAAGCGGTGTCCTGAGTCTACCGAAGGGCTAGCTCCCTAAGCTTGTCGAAGGGTGCGGGTTGTTTGCTATGACGTTACTTGTCCCGCCTTAAGTTGGTAGCCCAAAAGGGCAAGTAAGATGGGTAAAATCATTGCTTGGAACTTCCTTATAAAGACAATCCTCTCTATGGTTTCCCTACAAGCTTAATGTGGTTATTTTATTGAATAGCCTTAGTTAATAAATTAGAAAGCCCCTGTAAATCCTGAATGCGTAATATCCCCGTTGCTTGTTTTAGCTTTAAAGTATTTAATAAAAAATCATAACGCGCATTACTGTAGTCGCGTTGAGCGCGGAAGGTTTCGCGTACCGATAGCAATACATCCACAGCGGTACGTGTGCCAACTTCAAACCCCGTTTGTGTCGCTCGCGCTGCTATTTGATTTGATTTAAGCGCCTGTTGTAGCGCATTTAACTGTGACAAGCCTGTGGTAATAGTGAGAAAAGAAGCTCTTGTTTGCTGTATTGCATTACGTTTTTCTGCTTCTAGTAGATAGCGTGCTTGTTGTAGCTTATGGCGTGCTTCACGTATTTTAGATGCGGTGTTTCCTCCTGTGTAGAGGGGAATATTTAATTGTATTCCTATCACTGCATCCAGTTTGTCCTGATCAAAACTAGATTCTCCATAAGTTGAACTAGTGGAGTGACGGGCAAATAAATCAACAGTTGGGCTTTTGTTGGCACGGGCAAGGTTGACGCTTTCCTCGGCTACAGCAACCGCATATTTTGCCATTTGTACTTTTGGGCTATTTTTTGCCGCTGCTTGTGACCATGCGTTAATATTATTGGGCTTCGGGGAGAGTAGGGGGATGCGGTTTGCTGCGCCTAATAAATCCTTATAGTAATAGCCCGAAATTGCTTTTAGAGTTTCTTTGGCTAATTGTATTTGCTGTACTGAACTCACTTCACGCGAACGCGCTAAATCATAGCGAGCCTGTGCCTCTTTTACATCGGTGATGGCAGAGCGTTCCGCATCAAAAAAGGCTTTTACTTGCATAAACTGACGCTTAAACGCCTTGGTTTCCAATTTGGCAAACTTGAGATTATCTTTTGCTTTTAAATAAGCAAGATAGGCATCGGCAACCCGAATAATAAGATTTTGCTGGTCTAAGACTAAGGTGGCTCGTGCCTTTGAAATAGTTGCATCGACCTGATCAATTTGAATATTAACACTTTTACGATAAAGTGGCTGGGTCAGGTTTAAAGTGTACCCTAGATTTAAAAAAGCCGATTTATCATCAGGACGATGTGCAACACGAGTAGAAAATAAGGTTGTATAACTTGCACTACCACTTAAGTTAATTTGTGGTTTTAAGCCTGATAGGGCTTGTGGTTTTTTCTCTAATACTGCCCGATAATTCGCCTCAGAAGCTTTAGTCTGTGCATCATTTTGTTGTGCATGACGGTACACCTGCATCATATTTTCAGCAGATAAAGGACTGTTAAGAATGCTGATAATAAGTAAGAAAACAAGCTGTTTTTTCATTCGTTAAACCTAAGTTTGTGCTGGAAAAACGGGGGCCAGCAATGTCAATAGCCTTGAGTTTCACAAACCACGCATCACCCATCGTTCCATAAATTAAGGAAGTTTCAAGTAATGAATTTAGGAACGTCTCTATGAAATTTTATCAATCAATAAGTGAGCCACTTCTGGCGCAAGTAAAATACCATGACGATACAATCCATTAGCACGAATTAATCCTTCTTCTGGAATAGTAATGGCGGGTCGATGATCTGGTAAGGTGGGGCGGCAATTGGTGCGTAGCTCAAGAATGCGCGCTTCGGCAAATCCTGAGTGAATACTATAAGCTGCGCTTAATAGTTCTAATGCTGAACGCACACTCATCGGCCCTTTATCATCAGACTCAATTTGTGTTGCACCCAAGATATAAACATTATCAGGACGCGGGACAATATAGAGCGTATAGCGCGGGTGAATCAAGCGCACTAAGGCGCTAATATCAACCTCTGGCGCATGCATCACTAATACTTCGCCACGAATCCCGCGTAGACCAGCCCAGTCATCAATAGCGCCTAGACCACGGGTATCAATCACCCAGTCAAAACCATCCTGCTGTTCATTTTCAGTGATAATTTTATGCGCTAAGCATTGTTGCACAGGGGTATTTATATGCCAGTTAGCACCTGCTTTAAGCAATTGCTTTTTTATACTATTCATCACATCTTCTGGGTTTAGCCAACACTCATCAGGTAAATGTAATGCTTGGTTAAAGTGTTCACTTAATGCAGGTTGTTCACGCATTAAATCACTACGATCACAGTGGCGCACTTTATCCGAATCAACCACTTTATTATGCTTAATATGGTTAAGAAAATGCTGATAAGAGCCTTGATCCTCGCGGTGTGATACGACCCAACAACCACCACGATTAAATTTTATGCCATCTTGTAGGGAAGCAATTAAATCAGGCCAGCGCTTTAAGGATCGCAAACCCATTTCGAGCACATCCTCAGGCGCATCTAGCTCTGTATTAGGGGTTAACATACCTGCCGCAGTCCATGCAGCGCCTGAGTTTTCACCTTCTGCATCGGCTTCATAAATCGTCAGATTATGTCCTTGTTGATGCAGTCTCCATGCAGTGATATGACCTAAGATTCCAGCACCTGCTATTGCTATATTCATAGCTTTCCCTATAAAAATGAAATATCACTTTATCTGTGACAATACTCATTGATCCATAATATAGATCAATGAGCAGATACTTTTAGCACCTTAGCTTTAAACACAAAAGTTCCAAAGGGAACAAAGGATGCCATAAACCCTGCCAGTGTTTTCAATAGACTCAGTTCATTTTTAGTCGCATGGGAGAATAATAGGACGATAAAGCTGAGAAACAATATACCATGAAGCGGACCAATAATTTTTACCGCCTCAGGTAGCCCAAAGTAATATTTAAGCGGCATAGCTACAAATAACAACAGAATTAAAGAAGAACCTTCAAGCAAGGCTACCCAACGTAATATTGAAAAATCAGGTTTCATTTTATCCCCACAGAGTTAAAAAGTTGGGGATTCTAACATTGATTAAATTAGCTTCTATTGACATTTCGTTATATTTTAACTTTTTAGTCAACTCTTTGCTTCTATAGACATTCATTTATTAAATTTCCGCACCCTTCGACTCCGCTCAGGGAGCTGTACCCTGAGCGGAGTCGAAGGGTGCAATTATTTATGTGAAAAACTATATCAAAACAAAAAATAAGCACCCAGACAAAATAAAATTTTGTCTGGGTTATTTTGAGCAGGCATGGGAAGTTCCAAGCAATGAATCGCCCCATCTTACGTGTCCTTTTTGCCCCTGCTTAAATCCCATCAACCCTTGTATAAAGCGACTATCCACCTTTTGATAGACTCCAATCAGGAACAAAAAACATGTGCAACAGGGGTAGGTTCATTACTTGAAACTTGGAAACGTCCTTATCTTCCCAACAGCCGACCTAGCAATTTACGCTCTTTTGTGAGGGACTCTCCTGCCTTATCCACTGAAATCACCTTTAATTGTTCCTTGCTCAGCAAAGCTTCCCCTTTCGACTCTCGCTTTGCACGCAAATAATACCCCCCCATCGCACCACCTGCGGTCGTCAATGTCATTAAGCCAAACGTAAATAACTCAATCAGTAGCATCAATGCGCCTACTCCAATCGCGGCAGCAAAGGTAGCGCCTACTTTAAAATTTGCTTTACTATGAGTTACTTTCGCTTCTCTCGCGATTTGTTTCTGTGTTTGCTTAACCAGCTTGGTTTTAGCACGCTCTGCATTTAGTTGTATCTTTGCTTTTTCTTTTAGATAGTTATCATTTAAGTTCGCTTTTTCTGCCGAATAAGAATCCTCGCGCTGTGTCTTTTCTTTGACATACTCATCTTTAAGGTTAGCTAGCTCATCTTTATTTTTATCTTTTGCAATGGATTGAAACCAGAAAGCAGCAAAAACATCCACCATAAGAAGAGGAAAAGCAAGGCGCAACCATGCATAGCCCTCTAAATCGGGTGATAAAAAGATCAAGACTATCGTTGCTATTTGTACTAAAAATATACCTATCATAAAACGAAGCATGAGAATCCGTTACCTCAATCAATTAATAGTAAAGTTAAGATTGACTTTATAAACTCTAAATTTACACTAAAAAAAGACTTAATAGACTTTATTTTATCAGAATTCCTAATTGCATCTAATCGCTATATAATAGCGTAATTAATGAATAACTGTGGAAACTCAAAATGCAAACAACAAGTATCAATGTTGACGCCAAAGAAATCGATAAATTTGCAACCTTAGCGCATCGCTGGTGGGATATGGACAGCGAGTTCAAGCCTTTACATGATATTAACCCCTTGCGCTTACATTATATTGAGCAAAAATCAGGAGGAGTGGAAGGCAAGAAAGTGATCGATATTGGTTGTGGCGGCGGCATTTTGTCTGAAAGCATTGCTCGACAAGGTGCTGAAGTAACAGGTATTGACATGGGCGAAGCGCCTTTATCCGTTGCCGAGTTGCATAGCCTTGAAGCAGGAGTTGATATTAACTATCAGCAAATTACCGCAGAAGAAATTGCAGAACAACAAGCGGGACAATACGATATCGTCACCTGCATGGAAATGCTAGAGCATGTACCTTCACCCCACTCCGTTATTGCCGCCTGTAGCAAATTAGTCAAACCTAATGGGCATGTTTTCTTCTCAACCATTAACCGCAACCCTAAAGCCTTTGCTTTTGCTATTGTGGGCGCGGAATATTTGCTCAACATGCTACCGAAAGGCACACATGAATATGGAAAATTTATACGCCCATCGGAATTAGAAGCATGGGCAAGATCTCAAGGCTTAGAATTAAACGATGTCAGTGGTATGACTTATAATCCACTGTTCAAACGTTATAAGCTAGGCAATGATGTTGATGTTAACTATCTTATGCATTTTACTAAGGGCTCCTAAATATGATATTTGCACGCACTAATATTTCACGCATTGTAATACTTTTCACCGCATTATTACTGCTATCGGCATGTACTAGTGTTCGCTATAAGGGTGTGAGTTACGATAATAAGAAAAAACTGACCACTGTTTCTGCAATCACCTCATCCGAACAAAATAAAATTATGGCATTAAAAAGAGCCATTATGACATTAGGACCAAATATTGACCCACAAGAAGCGCATTTTGTCGCTCGTGAAGGGGTTATGTACCCAATGGTTTTATCAAATCAATACGGTTTAGTTTCACCGCCCTTACTACAAAACGTACTGGTAAACTATGGCTATCGTAAAAATGGTTTATGCTGGCAGTGGACGCGTGATATGGGTAAGCAATTAGGAAGAAAACCATTGAAAACATTAGATTTTCACCATGCGGTAGCGTTTAGACGTAATTACTGGAAAGAACACAGCACATTGGTTGTCTCAGCAAAAGGCAAGAAAGTTCGTGATGGAATTGTACTTGATCCTTGGCGTAATTCTGGCAATTTATATTGGAATTTTGTTAAGCGCGATACCAAATACCCTTGGGTAAAATTTACTAACTAACTTTCCCCTATCCCTAACGTCATATCGTTACCCACAAGTATAACTACTAATTTTATAAGTGCTTGTTTAACTGATCATAGTGGTAAAAATGGGGAATATTATTACTTTTCGATAGCCTTATATCGCAACTTCTACAGGCTTGTGGGTAACGATATGGCCTTTAGCTTGGAAAGTGGGAAGGTTTAGTCGTTTTCCCTAGTGTCCTGTAAATAAAGGCAACTTTCAAAATTTACCGCTAATATGTTGTACCAACAGAATCCGTTATAAACAGAACATTTGTATTAGTTGATCAAGATATTCCAACTGAAATTATTGCTTATATGACATTGGTTGTT
>DRMS01000428.1 GCA_011322515.1 Leucothrix mucor | reverse complement strand
TAGGAACAGCAGGTAGCACCACACTCCTAATGCAAACCGTTGCGCCTGCGCTAATGACGCTAAACAAAAAATCGACCATGATATTTGAAGGTGGCACACATACCCAATGGGCGCCAACTTATGATTTTATTGCACAGGCTTATTTACCGATGCTTAGGCGCATGGGTGTGGATATTGAAGTAAATATAGAACGTTACGGTTTTTATCCTCAGGGCGGCGGACAATGGTCTGCTACGATTAAGCCTAGTTCCCCGATACAAGCGTTAAAAGTATTAGAGCGAGGTGAATTATTGTCACAAAAAGCCGTTATTACCTGCTGTAAAATTCCAGAGCATGTACCTAAACGAGAGATTCTAACGCTACTGCCACACACTCAATGGTCAGCTAAAGATTTTAAAAGGCAGTGGGTAAATGGTCTTGCGGGTGGTAACGTCATATCGCTACGGTTATTTTACGAGAACTGCTCCGAAGTTATCGACACCCTTGGAAGAAAAGGACTAGCATCTCATATCGTCGCAAATAATGCCGCAAAGCTTCTACGACAATACTTAAAAACAGACGCACCTATCGGCGAGTACTTAGCCGATCAACTACTCTTACCAATGGCGATTGCTAAGGGTGGAGTATTCAGAACCACCACCCCATCCCAACATACCTTCAGCAATCGCAAAATAATTGAGGTATTTACAGGTCAATATTTTAAATTTGAGAAAGTTAGTAATAATATGTGGGAGATTTCGCTTTAGGGCTACCAACTTAAGGCGGAACAAAAAACATATCTCTCGCAAAGATGCGAAGTACGCAGAGGAGCTTTCTTGTCTTTTCTTGGCGTACCCTGCGTCTTTACGAGATCATTTTGTTTTCTTATTAACGCTATGAATTAACAGGCTGTTCCGCCTTAAGTTGCTAGCCAAATTTTAATCTATAAAAAGCATTACTGCTTGATACCTTCAATAGAGATGATTAAATCTAAGGTTGCAGAAGCAGGTCCAAGCTCTTTATTAATACCGTAGTCTTTTAAAGCAATACGTGTTTGACCCTCAAAGCCACGACGAAAACCTCCCCAAGGATCTTTTCCTGCACCCACTTCTCTCGTTTTTAAAACTACATTACGCGTAACGCCATGCAATGTTAGCTTACCTTTTAAAGTGCCTTTTCCATTACCTGCTACCTGATAACCACTACTAACAAATTTAGCCACAGGGAATTTTTTTACATCGAGAAAATCAGCACTACGCAAATGTTTATCACGTTCTGCATGATTAGAATCAACACTTTTTGTCTTCACTACCACTGAAACTTTAGAGGATGCTTTATTCTTTTCATCATAACTAAAACTTCCATCAAAATCGTTAAAACGCCCCCAAAGCCAGCTATAGCCTAAATGAGAAATTTTAAATTGAATGGAGGCATGTGCGCCTTTTTTGTCAATCATATACTCGTCTGCTAGGGCACTTCCACTGGTAATGAGTGCTGTTGCCAGTGATAGGCTTAGCAATGTACTTTTAATCATAGTTTTCATCGTAATTTCCTTATCTTTTATAAGATAGTTAGTCGTTAATCATTCGTTTAAGTGTTTTATCTTTATCTATAAAGTGATGTTTTAATGCTGCCAAAATATGTAAGGCAACGAGTAAGGCTAGTGTAATTGCCATTATTTTATGACCAAGTCCAATTAAGTCAGCAATGTCTGCTTCTATTTCTGGTGTTATTGCAGGAATTTTAAAAAGCGTAAAAAACTCAATGCCTTTGCCTTTTGCTGTAGAAATTAAATAACCAGAGAGTACAATTATTAAAATTAAAAAATAAAAGATTCGTTTAATCCAGTTTGCAATTTTAATTTCCCATTTTTTATGTGTTTCAAGTGCTTTTGGTTTTAAATTAATAAACGTCCACAGAACTCTAAACACTAATAAAAACAAGGTGAGTAGCCCAAAGCTTTTATGCCACCACGGCAGTTTATGATAAAGAGGATCGTAATAATCCAGCCCTGTCATATATAAACCAATGGAAAAAAGCCCCATTAGTATTATTGCCATTGACCAGTGTAAAAACTTACTGACTGAGCCATATTTACTCTGAGTATTTTTAAACATTAATCATCCTAAATATTGACGATTCCATTAAAAATAGAATACGTTTCTTAGCGAATAAAACCTTCACCAATTTTACAGATAAAAATACGGAGGGAGAGATATGCCAATATGTTTTGAGATAAATCCCCCTTTAATAAAGACTTATTAATCTTTGATGGATTTAGCTAGAAAACTCCTTACCAATCTGATCATCATTGATATTTTGATGTGTTCCATCACAAAAAGGTGTATTACCACTTTGTTTACAGGTACATAACCATGCTTCTCCGTCTTTTTCTGCGGTAAAAGCCTTTGGACTAAATGAAGTTCCTGCATGCGAGCCATCACAAAAAGGCTGGCTTTTTGATCTTCCACAGCTACAGAAATAATACTCTTTGCCCTTTTCCAGAATGACTGAGGTGGGTTGGTTATTTGCTACTACTGGTTGTGTCATTGTACTTTTCCTTATCTTGTTGCATTGGTTAGTAAATCGTATTAATTAGGTGGAAATATGCCTGCACTTAGCTCTTGCCAGACTTGCCTTATTTCCTGTTGTGTATTCATTACAAAGGGCCCCGAACGGGCAATTGCTTCCTTTATGGGCTCTCCTGCCACTAAGATAAAACGGCTCTGCTGTTCTGTCTTGACGGTCAATGTTTGTCCCATTGTTAGTAAAGCCAACTCAAAGGCTTCTACCGAGGTCGGTTGATTTGTGCTAGCAGGTACTTCAACATCACCGCTAAGAACATAGATGAACGCCTGATAAGTCTCAGGAATCTCTAATGTCAGCATACCGCTATTGAGTGTAATATCAGCAAAAATGGGTTGGGTGTTTATTTTCTCTACCACCCCTTTTCTACCCAATAAATCTCCACTGATCAGGCGTATATCATGCCCTTCATCAGTAAACGAGGTAATATCAGCCGCTTTATATTCTTGATACTCAGCGGGCTTCATTTTATCTACCGCAGAGAGGTTTACCCATAGCTGTAAACCTTCAAGCTTACCTTCAGCTCTTTCAGGCATTTCCTCATGCAAAATACCACGACCTGCGCTCATCCATTGCACATCCCCCGCCTCTATCGTACCGCTATGACCTGTGCTATCACTGTGTTTTACGCGACCTTCGATCATATAGGTGACCGTTTCGATACCACGATGAGGATGCATTGGAAAACCTGCAATAAAATCATCCACATTGTCGGAACCAAAATGATCCAGTAATAAGAAGGGGTCGATTTGATCCATGCTACCCGCAGGAAAAAGCCGTTTTAATTTCACACCCGCACCATCCTCAGCGAATGTAGCGGGCTGGATCATTT
>DRMS01000427.1 GCA_011322515.1 Leucothrix mucor | reverse complement strand
GCCTGTATATTCACAAGTTGCTTCTGCGCTTCCCTCTAAGGGTAAATCAAGCTTTTCACCATACTCACTCATCCAGCCTATTTGCTTTGCAGGTACACCAACCATCAAGGCATAAGGCTTTACATCTTTGGTAATAACAGCGCCTGCACCAATAAAAGCATATTTGCCGATGACAACACCACAAACGATGGTGCAATTTGCACCCAATGTTACACCTTTTTTAACGATGGTATCTCTGTATTCATTTTTCCTTTCAATCAGTGAGCGTGGATTATAGACATTAGTAAAGACCATGCTAGGCCCACAGAATACCCCTTCTTCCAATAGAACATTGTCATAAACTGAAACATTATTCTGAATTTTACACTTGTCACCAATACTAACTTTATTGCCAACAAAAACATTCTGACCTAATGAAACCCCTCGACCTATTTTAGCCCCACCACAGATATGAACCCAATGCCAGATACGTGAACCGCTTCCTATCTGAGCACCTTTATCTATTATTGCAGTAGGGTGAATTGTTGTCTTTGTCATTTGTAACTACTCAGCATAATCAATAACTGCTCAGATTGCGCTCTACTTTATTCGAGTTTAAAGTTAAAAGTGCTCATTGATACGTATAAATGAGCACTTTTAACGCATAAATCGGGCAAAATAGAGTGCAAGCTGAGTAGTTACTGTCATTTTTTAAATACAGTTACTTAGTACTCTAGGGGCAGGGATATAGTCTTACCATCACGCGCAGAAAGATAGGCTGCAATTAATAACTCCAGAGATTTTAAGCCTTCTCTACCATCTGTTTCTGGCTCAGCTTTCCCCTGCATAACATCAATCACATTCTTGTAATAAAGGGGATGACCAAACCCATAAACCGATGTTGTCTGGTAGTTTGCTTCCATTATTTCATCATCATAGTCCTTTGCTTCATCAAATTCCCAGTGTTGAATATCATTAACCGCAACTCCGCCTACTTTTACTGTGCCTTTTTCACCTAAAATGGTCATAGACCCCTCTAAGTTTTTAGGATAGGTCAGCATGGTCACTGCCATTGAACCTAATGCACCATTACGCCAACGGATATTGAGAACCCCCGTGTCTTCAACCTCTATATCTCGCGTGGTACTCATCATTGCCTGTATTTTATCAACGGGACCTATTAACCAGTCTAATAAGTCAACGTAATGGCTGGCTTGATTCATAAAAGCTCCGCCATCAAATTCCCATGTACCTCGCCACTCAGCCTGATCATAATAAGCTTGTGGACGTGTCCAGAAAACATTGAGGTGTACCATGTGAATCTTGCCAAAACGTTTTTCCTCTACCGCCCGTTTTAGGAGCTGTAGTGTGGAATTTCTACGATTTTGCTTAACCACAAAAAGATGCACACCTGCTTCATCACATGCCTTAACCATACGTACACCATCTTGCCAACGGGTTGCCATAGGCTTTTCGGTCATTACCTGCACACCATACTTTGCAGCCATGACAACTTGGTCAGGATGAACACCACTTGGAGTACAGATAGCGACCAGATCAAGATTTTCTTTTTTAAGCATCTCCTCTAGCTTAAGATAACCTTTAACTTGATAGTGTTCTTTATGCTGTTCCAAAACCTCAGAATCTGTATCACAAATAGCCGTTAGCTCAATATTATCGGCATGTTTTTCAATTGAACCAAAATGGTTTTTAGAAATTCGCCCACAGCCAACAATAGCCATGCGAATCTTTCTGTCTTTTATAATGGAATACATATGTTATGCCTTGATAATATTATTTGCTGTCTCAGCATAGACACCACGGGTATCAATGATTAGCTGTGCATTTTTTTGAAGTAATTTATAATCAAATTTTGAATGATCTGTTGCAAGCAATAACACATCATAAGTCGCTATTTTTTCTGCTGTAATATCGATACTTTTCAAATTAAAATGGTGTTTACGCATTTTTGGAAAGACAGGCACATGCGGGTCGGTATATTCAACTATTGCTCCTTTTTCTGCAAGTTGCTCCATTAGCTCAACCGCAGGTGATTCGCGCATATCATCCACATCTTTTTTATAAGCAATACCCAGAACTAATACCTTTGCCCCTTTTAGTGATTTTTCTTGATCATTTAGAGCATCCATTAGCTTACCAATCACCCATCGAGGCATATTGGTATTGACTTCTCCCGCCAATTCAATAAAGCGGGTATTAAGACCATACTCTCTCGCTTTCCAAGTAAGGTAAAAGGGATCGATAGGAATACAGTGTCCACCCAAGCCAGGACCTGGATAATAAGCGGTAAAGCCAAACGGTTTTGTTGCAGCTGCACGGATCACTTCATGAATATCTATACCCATTCGGTCGGCTACAATTTTCATCTCATTCACTAAGCCAATATTAACGGCACGATGAATATTTTCTAGTAGTTTAGTCATTTCCGCAGCTTTGGTAGAACTTACAGGCACAATAGTATCAATCGCAGGTTGATACATTGCCTGAGCAACTTCCGTACAAGCATGTGTATGTCCTCCCACTACCTTGGGAATAGTATGAGTTGTGAAATTAGGATTACCAGGGTCTTCCCGCTCTGGAGAGTAGACAAGAAAAACATCCTCGCCTACTTTTAAACCTGTTGACTCCATTCTTGGCAATAATTCTTCTTCTGTAGTACCAGGGTAAGTCGTACTTTCAAGAGAAAGAACATGCCCTTTCCTTAAAAAAGGAATAATTGCATCCGTGGTTTCCGTGACATAACTTAAATCTGGCTCTCGATATTTATTAAGAGGTGTCGGCACACATAATATTAAAGTATCTGCCTCACTCGCACGGGAAAAATCAGTCGTTGCTTCAAAACCCTTCTCAATACTAGCTTGTACATCACTAGATGGGATGTGCTCTATATAACTACTCCCCTGATTTAACCTATCAACTTTAGCCTGATCAATATCTATGCCAATGACCTTAAAACCTATGTCAGCATAGCGGATCATCAAAGGAAGTCCGACATAGCCCAAACCAAGGATACCAATGACGGCTGTTTTATTAGAGAGCTTGTTAATCAAATTTTGCTTTGCTGTCATGCGCTAAATTCCATACTAGTTAGAATATAAATTCCATTTTAGTCTCAAAGACTTAGGTAAATTAGATCATGGCATCTGCTCAATCTCTTCTG
>DRMS01000426.1 GCA_011322515.1 Leucothrix mucor | reverse complement strand
TTGGCGTGGATTAGTTTTCCTGCTTTTAGATCCAACTCTGCCACCGCTAAATAGCCGTGATAATCTGCAAATTTTAGCTCTTCATAAAAAACATAATATTTATTATCTTTAGCAATAATAAAAGGGTCGGCTTGAAAGACTTCTTTAGGGGGGATTATTTTATGCCACTGATCATCCCCATCTATTTGTTTATACACAATCACCCACTGCATGGGGATAAACATTTTATAGAGCATTTTTGCTATAAATAAGGATTTATAATAGAGCTTTTTAGCGACTGGTAGCGGTGTTTTATTATAGCTTACTTGTGATTCATCAATATCTAAGCGCTGGCAGAGTAAGCTTATTTTGTCTTGGGTATTTTGTAATGTTGTAGCAAATGAAACACGCTCTGGAGATAAGCTGGCACGTTGATTTTCTTGATTATTTTTGTAGATAATGAGTTCTACTGTGTCATAAAATAAGACTGCTTTGTATACGCCTTGTTGCAGGTTGTCTGTCCCAGCGATGGTGAGGTGGTATTTATTATTTAACAAGTGGTGTTTGCCTCAATGCTGGAGCGTCTGTGTCTTTGTAAGAAATAATTATCATAAAGTCTGTTCTGACTCTGAATAGTCAACTATCTTTTGATTTAACTGGTGCAATGTTTCATATAGCTCTTCATGCTGATGTACTTGTGATTTTAAAGTAAAATTATCCATCACGCGCTTAAGAGCGGCTTTCCCTAGCTGCTTAAACTCTTTTTTATTCATTTCTAGCAATTCTTGCCATGCGGCTGTCATCGCGACATCATCATTGACAGCTACGACACGACCTGTTGCTTTGATAATATGTGCATTATCGCCTACATTCGTTGCGACACAAGGAACTGATGATGCCATTGCTTCGCCTAAAGTGAGTGGAAAAGCTTCGCCAAAGGAGGTGAGTGCCGCAACATCATAAGCATTAACAATATCGGGAATATCTTCACGGTTTCCTAATAAATGCACGTTTTTTTGCAATGAATGCTTGGCGATTAGGTCAGTCAGTTCTTTATTATCGGCATCAATATTCGTTCCGACCATAATGAAATGTGTATTAGGATGGGCTTTTGTTAAAAGCGCTGCGGCATTAATAAAACCAGTATGATTTTTTACGGGGTGAAAACGAGCGGTGATACCAATAACAAAACTATCTTGGGGGATACCTAGGCTATTACGAATTTTTTTTCTAGCCCTTCTATTAGGGTAAAAACGCTGTGTATCAACGCCATTAGGAAGCACTAATGCCTTGTTATTATTAAATCCCCAATCTAAATGCTGATCACGGTTTAACTGTGAAACATACATCAAGCATTCGGGCATTTTTGACATTAGACCCCAAAGACGCAATTGTAATTGCTTGCGATAAGATTCTTGGCGGTAGTTTTCCAACCCCTCATGCACTGTCCAAATAACGGGCGGTTTATTGGGTAAAAATCGTCTTAATACAGAGCCAACCACTCCACCTTCATACATTGTTCCATGTATGACATCAGGGTTAAATGCTTTTAGTAATTGATAGGCTTGAACGATTGCAACAGGTTTCTTTTTAATATTGAGCGCATAAACGGGGATACCAAGCGCACGAATACGATCACCTAAATAAGTATCACGATCTAATCCTATCAGCATTAACTCAAATTTGCTTTTATTAAACGCATCCAGTAGGCGAAATAGCTGAACCTCTGCGCCACCTGTTTCAAGCCCTGTAGAAATATGAGCAATTTTAATCATTTGGCTCTTCCTATTATTTTTATTATTGGGATTAAGGGTAACCTAAGAAAGTCGTTATATATATAACTGCCAGACTAGATGTTAGTTTTTTTCCTCCATAAATAACGAAATAAAAAATAAGCAACAATCAAAAATACAGGTAGCCATGCAGGCATACCGATCCAAAACTGGCGAATAGGTTTCTCTAAATTAATATAATAGAAACCTACCCTTGACCATAAATCATAGGATTTTACTTTATCCGAAGGTTTACGAAAAAAGGCAGCACCCAAGTCAAATGATTGATAGGTCTTAGCAGGATCATATGGATGTAAAATAACACTTTTTCCGATCAATAAAGAACCATTTCCAGGCCACCAAAAACGATAATAATGATTCTCTACTTGTTGATTATGTTGCCGTTCGGAATCAATGCCAAAGGTATTGTAATAAGTATAACCACTTAGCCAAAAAAGGGTGAATAGGATAAGTGCCAAGCTTAGTAGAAGATGAAATACTTTTTTTATCATTATTTTCTCACCCGTTTCACTTAAAGAAGTTATTATATTTTACCCTAAAAAACGTATATGGACTCCTAGGCTACCAACTTAAGGCGGGACAAGTAAAGTCATAGCAAAAACCCGCACCTTCGACAAGCTCAGGGAACTAGCCCTTCGGTAGACTCAGGACACCGCTTCTTGAGCTTGTCGAAGGTGCGGGTGAATAGGCAGAAACATTAACTGTCCCGCCTTAAACTGGTAGCCGACTCCTACTTATTTAAGTCTTAATCTGTCCTTTGTATACCTACGT
>DRMS01000425.1 GCA_011322515.1 Leucothrix mucor | reverse complement strand
CCTGCTATTGCGTCAAGCCACCAATATTGGCTATAAAGAGGAATGGAACTTTCTTCCTCACATAGTTGCTTATATTTTTCCTTTCTAGCATCTCTTGTTTTTATAATTATTTCTTCTGTCATTTTTGGATTAACACATGGTAGCGGTATTCATAAAATTTTGAACTGACAATTTCAATTTTAAGATTTCTTTTCTTGCATTCTTCAACCCAAAAAATAGGAAACTGTGCATACCCCATTCTACCGATATGCTGAAAATTTCTATATAGATTAAAGGTGGCAAAAAAACCAAATTTTAATCGCCGATAGATATTAAAAAAGAAGCGTAATACCTTATGAGAAAGGCTTTGTTCCTTAACATCTATCTTCTCATATTTAATCCCTAAACTAATTGCTTTTAATCGCAGGGGATCAACACAATCAAACATATACAGCGCCTTTACGTCTGTATTTTCTTTAAATATATCCAACATTTTACCTGTTTCCTCACGAGAGAGGTATTGATTAATTGCTCCTGTTGTCAACCAAATAGCATCTGATGACTCAGGCAAATAGGTGAATATATCCTCATTTATCAATGCTATACCCGTATCATCACCTAGCTTCTCTGCTGCCAATGACAGCATATTATCAGAGTAGTCCAACCCTGTATTTACTTTAACTAAGCTTGATAAATAAACTAACAATTCACCTGAACCACAGCCTAAGTCAATGGCTCCTAGCTGTTTGTGCTCATCCTTTATAAAAGAGGCATGTTCTTTAGCCTTGTGTGCATAGAAATCATCATCATTATAGCGATGACGGCTTGTTGTTTGCTTATTCCAAAAATCTTTAAATTTATTATCCATATTGGGTATGTACTTTTAGGTGCGTTAGAAACAAAACAATATATCCTGCAAAGGATGCAAGTGATGTCATTAAAACAGTGGTAAAAAAACTGAACTCAAGTTTGTATGAAATTACAATAGCAATAATAGTCAGCACGATCCGAGTAATGTCACACCCTGCTTGCAAATACTGTTTAGATAAAACAATCAAATGGTTAGTTGGTGCAAAAATTAGCTTTCCTACAACAAAGGGAATTAAAGCAACCATTATATAGCTTGCATCTTGCCATTGACTTCCTAGTATTATATCAAGGTAAAAAGGCGATAAAAGCAGAACGACAATAGCAGGAATTGAAAAAAGTGACAGATTATAGGTTGTCTTTAGATACAGCCCTTTTAGTTCAACAAACTCTTTACCCCTAGCCATTTTTGCTGCTTCTGACCAAAAACTTTGCCCCAGTGCGGCAGAAAACACAGCGACTGGCGCAAGGGCTAAGGTATTCATAAGTGCGTACCAACCCACTTCTTTTGTTGGATAGAGTTGAGTGAAAATAAATAGTGGCAGAATAAAGCCAAGTGTATTCGTAATAGAGGTTAAAGATGACCAGAAAGCCTCTTTTGAATAGCGCTTAAATACCCTTATTAGTTTATACCGCTTTACTTCTTTTAAGCTGGTCATCAAATCTTTTGTATTCAATAATAAGGTTGCAACAGCAGACCATATACCAACAACTTTTGCCAAAATAAGCCCTGCGGACATCAGTTTTAACCCGCCACCGATCAAACTAAATGTCACATCAAGCGAACTTTCAACAACCTTTGAGTAACTGATAGGAGTCAGGTCATTCGCTCGAATATGCCATGTTTCCAGTAAACTTTTTAATCCAAGCCCAAGTACCGCTATTGGCAAGAGGTAAAGAAGAAGTCCGATTATATCAAACCCTTTCCATAGTGAAGTAGAATCGATGGCAAATAATAAAATAATGATTAATAAAAAGGATGTGGTTGTTAAAAGCAGAAAAAAGAGTCCCAGACTAATCAAGCTTACCGCTGTGTTATTACTATCAACACTAGGCAAAGACCATTCAAATTTCATCGTTGAGAATGAAGAGGCTAATAGCAAAATGGACATAAACAATGATAAGGCGGCAAAGTCCTCAGGAGCATACATTCTTGTTAGGATTGGAGTGACCAATAATGGCAAAGCCCGAGCGAAGATATTAGCCTTTACAACTTTAAGAAAATTTTTGGCGAATTGAGATTGACCATCTCCAGAACCCACTATCTTTAATAAATACCTGATGCCTTTTTTTAATACAGTCATATATTCAAATAATATTTTTTACAATATAGGCAATTTCTGCTTCTGTCACAAAAGCATTCATAGGTAAGCTTAATACTTTGTTGCTCAAGTGTTCCGCAATAGAAAAATCTCCCTTTTTATGACCCAGATATTGAAAACACGCTTGTTGATGCAAAGCCTTAGGGTAGTGAACTGCTGTTGGTATACCCGCTTCTTGTAACTCTTTCTGTACCCTACTCCTATTTTGAATCTGGATCGTATATTGCGCCCAAACAGAAGTGCGATCACATTTTATATATGGAAGAACTACTTCTTGCGAACCTGCTAACAACTCATTATAAGTTTCTGCAACCTTTTGCCGTTGTTTTATCTCTGCGTTATAGGCGGGCAGTTTAGCCAGCAAAACAGCCGCCTGCAATGTATCCAAACGCCCTCCCATGCCTATATATTTATGATGATAGCGCTTATTTTGTCCATGAACCCGCATCATTTTTATTTTTTCAGCATAGTGTTCATTATTGGTAAATAGTGCGCCTCCATCACCATAACAACCAAAGGGTTTTGCAGGAAAAAAACTGGTTGTTGCTATATCGCCGAGATTACTGTCTGTTTTTCCTTTAAAAGTAGCCCCAAAACTCTGAGCACCATCAACAATAACTTTAAGATTATATTTTTTCCCTATTGCCTCAATAGCATCCATATCTGCTGGCTGACCATATAAACTAACAGGTAAAATAGCCTTGGTTTTATCCGTAATTGCCATTTCTATCTTTGTTGCATCTATATTATAGGTATCTTTTTCAATATCGACAAAAACGGGTTTTGCTTTCATGAGAGCAATCGTTTCTGCTGTTGCAATAAAGGTAAAAGGAGTTGTGATAATTTCATCTCCTGGCTGAATATCGAGAGCCATCATTGCAAGAAGCAGGGCATCGGTACCATTTGCGCAAGTGATTGCATATTTTGCGCCTGTAAACTCCTGCAATTTTTCTTCCAGTAAATAAACCTCTTCACCCATAATGTAATTTGATTTATTAAGAACTGCTTGAATATTGGCATCAATATCTTTTTTATAGCGCTGATATTGGTATTGTAGATTGGCAAAGTCAATTTTCATTGTATTCGTTAACTCTTATTACACTTCCATTATTTAATCTATACATTGCGCCTGTATATTCACAAGTTGCTTCTGCGCTTCCCTCTAAGGGTAAATCAAGCTTTTCACCATACTCACTCATCCAGCCTATTTGCTTTGCAGGTACACCAACCATCAAGGCATAAGGCTTTACATCTTTGGTAATAACAGCGCCT
>DRMS01000424.1 GCA_011322515.1 Leucothrix mucor | reverse complement strand
AGTAAATAATCTATAATTCTTGAAAGTCTGGAATATATAATAAATCATAACTCTTTAGGAAATTTAATGACTATGAAAGTAACCCTAGCCAATCCTCGTGGTTTCTGCGCAGGCGTTGATCGTGCTATTGATATTGTTGATCGGGCGATAGAACTGCTTGGTGCTCCCATCTATGTGCGTAATGAGGTGGTGCATAATCGCTATGTCGTGAATAAACTGCGTGATAAAGGCGCTATTTTTGTTAAAGAGTTAGATGAAGTACCCGATAATTCAACGGTTATATTTAGTGCGCATGGAGTCTCGCGTAGTGTGCATGAGAATGCTAAGCAACGCGGTTTAAAAGTCTTTGATGCAACTTGTCCGTTAGTTACTAAGGTACATATGGAAGTATTGCGTCATAGTCGGTTAGGGAATGAGGTTATTTTAATCGGACATAAAGGTCACCCCGAAGTGATCGGCACAATGGGGCAGTATGATACTTCTTCTTATGGAAATATTTATCGGGTCGATTCGCTCCAAGAGGTCGCGAACTTATCTATAAAAAACCCTGACAAATTAGCCTTTGTTACCCAGACTACACTTTCTGTTGATGACAGCATTATTATTATCAATGCATTAAAAAAGCGTTTTCCAAATATTATGGGTCCTAAAAAAGATGATATTTGTTATGCCACCCAAAATCGTCAGGATGCCTTAAAGAATCTTTCTAAAGACTGCGATCTAGTGCTAGTGGTTGGCTCACCGAATAGTTCTAACTCTAATCGCCTCAGAGAAATCGCTGAAAAAAGAAATATCCCCGCTTATTTAATTGATGGCGCGGAAGATATTGATCCAAAATGGCTACAAGGAAAATCACATATAGGGCTGACTGCAGGTGCATCAGCTCCTGAAATATTAGTTGGGCGTGTCACCAAGCGACTCAAAGATTTAGGCATGACAATTTCCAGCGATGATCATGGCGTGCTTGAAGATGTAACCTTTGTTTTACCTAAAGAACTGCGCAAAATTAAATCACAACCAGATGACTAATTATGATGGCTAGTAACTATTTCAGGCTAACTATAACAGCTCAGATTGCGCCCTATTTTGTTCGAACTCAAAGCAAAAGCGCGCAGTTTATAAGCGTAAATGAGTACTTTCAATACAGAGATCAAACAAAATAGAGCATAAGCTGAGTCATTATTATGGATAATCTGTTTTTTGTCACCTTAGGCTTTATTTTTCTTGGCGCATTACTATCAAACCTAACTAAATGGCGTAAGCAGGATCGTGTATTGAAAGCCATTAATGGCTTTCACACCACCATTGAAATGCAAAACTGTAAAAAAATATGGGGCAGAACCACCATTCATAGTAATGGCGTGGAGTTGCACTTTTCGCGGGAAATCCATAATTCTCGTGGTAATCCGATTAATTCTTATATCCTTTATCGTGAAGATATTGATCAAATACGTGTCATTTACCGCTATCAAAATGAGCTTTCAGAACAAAATCTCGCGTTGCGTAATCGAGAAATAAAAGATACCTGTAGCCCAAGCTTATGGCCACGTACAAAACGTCACTTAAATGTATTTTTCAACAACTTCAGTGATGCTATCGGTGAAGCGCTCAATGTATTTTTAACCCGAATGAAAGGCGGCAGAGGCGGTATGATTTTCAATACCCAAGGTGACTATCTTAAAAAAATGGGCACAACCGCCCTTTCTGCGGTGGGGAATGCTTATGACCCTATCCTAGAGCAATATGTCAATCAGCGCGTTGTGGTGAGGCTTAATGATGCCTCTAAAGATGAATTTTGTGGATTTCTAAAAGAATACTCTTCTGCATGGATTTCAGTACTCGATTGCAATTTAACAAAAAATAAAGAATTAGAGTTAGATGATATTGAACACCTCACCTTATTACGGGATATGGACTTTGCCTATATGCTTTATGAGGGTAATGAAAATAGTTTTATTCTGGAGGTGATTATTCGCTATTTTGGAGCACAACCCTTAGCGCTTATTGAAATCGTTGGTGAAAAATATCATCGTCCCATCAACAAAACCCTTAAACACAAACAATCCATCTCCTTCTCGCTTGAAAACTTACCCAATGAAGTTTATGAGAGCCTTGCTGAAGATCTATTACCACTAGAATTTGAAATGATAGCTACAGACCGCCGTGAAGGAGAGCCACCAGAAAGTAATCTCATTTACCAAAGCATCCTGCCCAACTTTACCTTAAAGTATAAAGTCACTAGCATGGGGGATGTTTATTTGCCACGCACGTTGGCTGTACTACGACATTCATCCTCATAATCTATGGATAAATCACTATATGGATACATTACTACAAGATATAGGAATTATTTGGTTGCTAGCACTCATGCTAACCGCATTTGCCGCAGGCTATATTGATGCGGTCGCAGGGGGTGGGGGCATGTTGCAACTTCCCGCCTTACTTTTTGTTGGGATACCACCCGTTTCAGCGTTGGCAACGAATAAAATAGTCGGGTTTACAGGCACATTCCTTGCCGTTATCAAATATGCAGTAGAGAAAAAAATTTGCTGGAAACTTGTTTTTTATGCTGCCATTCCTTGCCTAATTGCCTCCTATTTAGGCGGTCAATTGGCAATGAAGCTGGATGCAACCCTATTAGAATGGATGATTCTATTATGCATCCCCATTGCGCTATTTTTTATTTTTCAAAAAAGTAATAAAAAACAAAATAGAGTGGTAAATAATCCTGTAAAAACTATTGTTAGCATTGGTCCCATCGGTTTTTATGACGGTCTACTTGGACCAGGTACAGGTAGTTATATGGCAATTGTGATGAATAAAGTGCTTAACTATGATTTTTTAACCGCAACCGCCAGTGTGAAACCGCTAAACTTACTCACCAATCTTGGTGCAGCCATCGCTTTTATTTTTGCAGGCAAAGTTATCTGGATGATAGCCTTACCCCTTGCTGTTTGTAGTGCATTAGGTGGGTGGCTTGGTGGTCATTCCGCGATTATAGGTGGCGAAGTTTTTATTCGTAAGTTATTAGTCACTGTTTTGATTTTTATGTTGTTGGCGAATTTGTTTAAGATGCTGTATTAATGACTTGAAACTTCCTAAGAAACGTGCACGAAACAACGTCCCGATCTCTAACTTGCCTTTTTATCCCAGCTTGGATGATCTCATTCGTTGCGTAGAGTAACTATGCGCCTCATGAGTTCATCCCATCTGAAATAAAAATTCTGCGTTAGAACTTCGGGAAGTTATTCCGTACACGTTCCTAACTAAATTACTCAGGGTTGGAGCAGTCAGCCGTTATTCCATAAGGAGAAAATTGATTAGGTGGAGCAACATCCAAGTCTTTAACCGCTGATGCCAATATTGACAGATCAAATTCTGCATGTTCCACAAACTCTGTGCCTTCTACTACGACTGTTGAAGTCAATAATTGTCTACTCCATAGAGCACTACTTTGAGGATAAATGATCTGTATGGTTAACTTACCTTCTTCATCTGTTTTTCCTGAGGTTGTTACCGTTGCATCATGACTAGGCTCAAGCTTGCCATTATTATTGTCATCTTCACCTTCATCCAGATTGCCATCATTATCCAGATCTTCTGATTTACAAGCAGCCTCTAATTTACGTACCCAGTGACCAGAGTTGTTATCAGTAATAATAACACCATCAACAACCGTTACATTTGGATTTTTATCAAGCAATGGCACCATAAATCCTTTGTAGTAATCGGTTGGTGTAATTGTAAAGGCTATTTCCTGATCTTTAACAGGATTACCTGCGCTATCCGTTACGATAACACCATAAGTTTTCTTATAAAAAATATCATCCGCAGCAATTTTTTCATTATGTCCTAGCACAATACGTAGCGCATCACCACCTACTGTCAAATTAATTTGATCATTTATTGTGGTATCTTCTTGTACATAGGTTTTTATATTCACTCCATTTTTAGCACTGGATACATCACTAGCGGTATAGGTGATATTGGCTCGACCTAGTGAGTCAGTAACCGCAAGAGAGTTACTTAGCGTACCATTCACTCTATCCTCCAGATTAAAGACAATGTGCATATTTTTCACAGGATTATCATTAATATCCCGAACCTTTGCGATTAAATTACTAACGCCATGTGGAGCGATTACCGAAGGGGATGCCTGTGTATTAATATAATGAGGTGTCGTTGCAATAAACTCTCTTTCTAGTGTTGCTGTAAGCCCATTTTCAGTCGTTGCAGTAATAACCGTACCGCCTGCTGTTTGTGATTCAATTGTAAACGTAGCTTCACCATCAGTATTTGTTTCAATATTGATCAGTGGGTTTAGAACACCACGGGTAGCGCTCAGTTGGATAATTTTATTAGCTTGACTAACCCCATCCTTTGTCCACTTCATACTAATGGTTTCTGGAGTACCAATTTTTACTTCTTTGCTAGCACTATTTAAACTGAAATCATTACCAGAAACGCTCACTTTTTTCTGCGCAGCTGCACCAAGAGAGATGACCGTGATGGTATCTTCACCATCAGCAGCTGCGTTGACCATAAAGCTCATTTCACCAACAGCATTAGTGGTATAGCTATTGACTGGTATTATTTCACTGCCCGCAGATGAAGTCACTTCAACACTATGAAATGCTAATGATTTTTTTTCTGAATCTTGTAGCTTAATAGTATATTCAGTGGGATTGTTGATAGCGATACTATCAGCTCCTTCCAATACAACGGTTGTGCCGACAATATCAACCTGTAGATTTTTAACTAGCGACCCTGCCGTCACTTCAATATCCAGTTTTCTATTTTCAGGATGATTCAAGCCTGGTGTGATACTTGCTGTTTTAACCACCGCACTTGCATTGCCTGCATCAGGCGTAATGGTTGCATTATTGTTAACCTTAAAGGTAATAATTGCATCGGATAGCGTATTATTATTCTGATCTTTTGCAATCGCAGAAATAATAACAGGCTTAATGCCCGCAGAAAAAAGCTGTCGAGAACTGGCTGATATTTCTAGAGCAACAACCTTACTTTCCTTTTCAACAACAGGATCTTTGCCATTAATAATATCAACCTTAAGAATTTTAACAAAAGCACCTGACTTCACCGTTACTGTTAAGGTTCTCGCTTCAGGATGCCCTAAACCCGAGCTTAATTTAGCCGTTTTAATCGCAGCGGTAGCATTTCCCGCATCAGGTAGAATTAAGGCATCATTATCTACACTAAAGGTTATTTGTGCATCAGGTACGACACTATTATTTTCATTTTTAGCAATCACTGAAACAGTGACTTCATTGCTACCTAATGAATAGAGTTTATTAGCCGTAACAGAAACATCTAATGATTTAATATCAGAATTATCTTCCTTATCAATGATCTTCGTATCATCAACCTGCACCGTCACTATTTGTGTCTTTTTCCCTGCACTGACAGTAACCGTTAGTGTTCGTTTATGAGTGTTCACACCAGAGGATAATATTGCTGTTTTTGTCGCAGCTGTGTCATTGCCACTAGCAGCAATAATAGTGCCACTATTATCAACCGCGAAGGTAACAGGTATTTTAGAAATCACATTATTGTTTTTATCTTTAGCAACAACCGAAATGGTTACTGCATTATCGCCTTTTGATAATAAAACACCTGAGCTAGCAAAGACTTCTAAAGACGCTACATCTGCATAAGTGACTTCTTCTTGCTTTGAGCCGCCGCTTGTACCTGAGCCAAAATCACTACCACCACTACACCCCGCGAGTGCAACAGATAATAAAAGTGGCAAAGTTAATTTTTTAAAATGAGTGGGGATAATCATTGGGTAACCTTATTTTTATTGTTTTTTTTTATTTGATTTGATTGGAAGAATGGGTTCGTGTACTTCCGTTCTATTAACTTTATCACCAAATGCTTTTAGGAAGAGCAGGTATCAGATAATTGGTATTTATAGAGACGCAATGCCAGCGCGTTGCTAACTGCGTCCCTACGCAGGCGCGCGTAGGGATGAGGTGGATGCGGAATAAAAATTGAAAAAGACCATGCAAGGGCATAGTTCTCCCGCATTGTGCAAAGCCCGAATGGGATACGTTCCTGCAACTTGCCGCATTGATAGAAGAGGGATTGCAGAGGGTGCCTGTAACACAGGTTTTATTGTCCAGCGTGCTCTTCGTTAAGATTATCCAGAGCGTTATTGCCCAGCAGCGTAGTCAAGAATTGGCTGGCTAAGTAGCTGATATAGGTTTTCATATTCACTTACAGAAGGATTTTGTTCAACAGGGTCACTTAGCTCATCAACAAAAGGGGCATTTATAAATAATTTGTATGCTTGATTATTTGTTAAAATAGCCTGATTGGAACACTCATTTTCTGTTAATACATGATGTACTTTATAAAGTACGTTATCATTTATATTAATATTTGTCCCCATAGGAGGGCAACCATATCTGTTTTCTATTTCAAATCCACCAGAGTGTGCATTGTTTTGACTAAATGCCAAAATATTGTTATTGATATTTATATTTCCAGTTGCTCTACTTAAAATATAAATTGCTGAAAGATTATTTGAATAGTCAAAATCTTCAAAGTAGTTATATTCAACGGTAGCATTTTCCACATTATCTATACGAAGTGGGCTTTTAACTGGAAAGTCTTCAGTATCCATTACAATATTATATCTGGCGGTTAAATTACTGGATGCAGGACTACCATTGATATAATTCTGCCCCAAAAATATTGCAGTATATAAAGCGCCAACAAAAATATTCCTTTCCACTAAACCATTAGTATCGCCTTCTTTAAAGGAAACTACTTGGTGGTGTCTTCCAATAAACATGTTGTCTAAAATAGAAGTATTATTTGAATCATAAACAGCAACACCATAATCTTGAATAGCACAGAGTGAATCACATAAATTGCCATTTGAGTCGAGTGAGTTTTCAGCAGGAATAGATCCCATAAAAAATGAATTTTTTATATTAACATTACTTGATCTTATAATATTAATACCTGCATGACCGTTATCAGTAAAACTACAATTTTCAATTGTGATATTACTGGTTGGTGATAAATTGGTTCCCCCAGAGTTGTAAATTTTTACGCCGACACCATAATTAATAAAACTAATATCTTTAATAATCACATGGGATGCTTCTTGGATCATTAGACCATAATCAGTACTCCCATCACGTTCAGCATCAGTTCTTTGACCTAAAAAGAAAACGTTTCCTGGATATTCAGCCCTAATCACAATAGGATTTTCTGCTGTTCCAGACCGTAAAACAAATAAAGAATTAACATCCCTATAGGTTCCGTCTCTTATTATAAGTGTCGTTTTCTCTGGATGGGTGTTTTTTGCCTCACGTAAATAATACAAGCCCTCATCTAAAGTAAAAGGGTGGCTACATGAGCCATCATTACCATGGATTCCATCGGTAGAAGCATAATAAAAACTATCATCATAGGTGTTGTCTTCAATAGCAATTGATGCTGATATATTTTGTCCAAGAATAATATTATTCGTTACCGTATTGATTTGCATATTGATATATTCAAGCTCTTCATCAAGACAATCATGCACCGTGTATACTGTTATCCTCACTGATAATTTTCCAGCAGGAATCGTAACGAATGCTTCATTGTTTTGATTTATTGGAATATCATCATAAGATTCTTGATAACGAAGTTTAAAATCTGTCGTTGCTTGAGCGGTTGAAGGCGAAAAGCTGAGTGTAAGAATTGTATCTGTATTTAGCGTTTTAGATAATTTAAGATCAAAATGTACACCATCTCCATTTTCTAAAATACTGTTATCAGAAGAGATATTATCTAAATTGGCTGTCGTATTTGTAGCAAATGCAGAGGATAAAAATAGTATAGGGACAAAAATACCAACGCTTAAAAATAGGATTACTTTTTTCATTTTATTTACCTTTTCTATTGAAAGAACATTAAACGTAGTTCGATCATATTGAAAAGCCAATTCATTTATTTTTATGATCAAATACAACTAATTGATAAAGTGTCGTGCTTAGATGAATTAAAGGGGTCAGAATTAAAGGGGTCAGTACCCTTTGTAGTTCGTTTCTAAATTTATTTGGGAACGAGTGAAAAGGGCTGAAAATACCACCCTAACATGGGGTACACAGTGACAAATAACAAAATAAACAACAACCGTGTTTTTGCAAACCTGGTCAGGTGGGTTTTAAAAAGAAGCTTAGGCGTTGGGAAAAATGGGGATTGATTGACTGCCTATATTTCACGCTTGCTTTTGACAAAAAAAGGGAGTTTAGTAATAGGCACTTAGCGGATGACTGTAATCTGCTGATAAAGTTAACAAATTAACGCCCTACTGATTTGCTAGACACAAACCAGCGGGACTTCACAAGCAATCTAAAACGGAGATTGATTATGCAAGCGATATTGTACGCTACCGCTGGGGATATTGCCCCAAAAAATTCTGCCAACGCTTCTCGTTGTGCTAAAAATAAACTCAATTTATTGCCTGAGCATATCGCTCAAATCGGCACAGCTTTTATTCATCAACTCTCCCTTGCGCCGCTAACCTCCCGTGATCTGCGTATTTTAACCACGATTTATAATCAAACCATCGGCTACGATAAACGCGAAGATGATATGAATGGCACGCGTTTAGAACAGTTAACAGGGATTCGAAGTGACCATGCGAATGAGTCTGTACGCCGTTTGGAAGCGTTGAATATTATTATCACCCATCAAGGGCATTATGGAAAATGGATGGCGATTAATTTCGATTTTCCAAACTGGGGTAAACTAAGTTCTGACTCCACTACCAATGATCCGCGTTGTTTATTATCGGAGGTGTATCAAAGCGCGTTGCTTGATGAGATGGAGGAATTTCAATTGCATAACCCGCCTGAAAAGTGCAAAAAATTCCCCTTGGTGATGATCAAAGAAGCAGAAAATGAAGAACAAAATAGCGTACTTCCATCGCCTAGTTTACCCTTAGCACCTCGCCCTGAGCGGGTTCAATCCACTCCTTTTCGCCTCAATTTTCCTGATAGTTTTCCTAAAAAATTACGCCAAGTAATTCTTCATCACCTTGCCTCGTTCAAGATCCCCGAACAAGCACAACGCTTGTTAGATTATTTCGCCACCTGCCTACGCAGTGGCAAAATACGCAACCCTATTGCTTATTTTATCGGCCTAAAAAATCGCTGGCTAACAGGTTTATTGGACTTAAACGAGAATCAACCGACCTCAATAAGCAACAAAGAGAAAGCGCAACAACGGCAGAGGATTAAGCAGCGCATTGCCTATCAACAGGCAGTGGCGGATGTTGAGCAACTGAAAAAAAGCATCAAGGCAGTGATCACTAAAGAACAGTGTAATTTTGATGAAGCTTTGAGAAAAATGAAATATACGGAAGTGTGGGCAAAAGCGATTGAATGTTTGGAGCAGACAAGAAAAGGGCTACCAACTTAGGGCAGGACAGCCTGTTAATCCATAGAATTAGAAAGGAAACAAATTATCTCGAAAAGACGCAACATACGCCAAGAAAAGAAACTTCCTTTGCGTATCCTGCGTTTTTGCGAGAGAACTGTTTTTTATTTTGCTTTAAATTAATAGCCTGAAAGACCTCATCAAGCTATTTGCGCGTTTATTTTCTTGGAATAGCCCAAAGATATATTTTTTTAGTATTTACGCAAATTGCGCTTCATTCTTTTTATGCGCCAGATGATAACGGCGAATACCATGAAATATTGCATTGGCCAACTTATGCTGATAATGACTTGTTTTTAATCGACTCTCTTCTTTGGCGTTACTAATAAAAGCGGTTTCAACCAGCATGGAGGGAATATCGGGTGACTTAAGAACAACAAAAGAGGCACTTTCTACATTTTTGCGTAACAGTCTATTAACACCGCTTAATTCTTTCAAAACATTTTCAGCTAAGCCAAGGCTATTATCAATTGTTGCTGATTGCGATAGATCTAATAATAGTTTTGACAAAATTTTATTTTCGCGCTTAACCGTCACACCACCAAGTTTTGCCTCATAAGAATTCTCACTTTTTGCCAACCAGCGCGCGGCTTCACTGGATGCGCCACGATTAGATAGAATGTAGACAGAAGAACCCGTCAGGCTCCTATTTGGATTGGCATCGGCATGAATGGAGATAAAGAGGTCGGCACCTTGCGCACGCGCTTTTTCCATGCGTTTACGCAGTGATACGTAATAATCACCTTCACGGGTTAATATCGCTTTCATATCACCGTGTTGATCAATACGCTTTTTTAAACGATGTGCAATTTTCAGCACAACATCTTTTTCTAGTGTCCCCATACGACCAACGGCACCTGGGTCTTTGCCTCCATGTCCTGGATCAATTGCAATAACAAAACGATTACTACGTCGTGTTGGTTGTTTTCTAACTAATTTTGATTTTTTATTCTTCTGTGCTATTGATTTTTTTGTACTGTTTCGATTTGATTTAGAAGCTGTTTTTTTAGATGATTTAGCTAAGGGATCTCCTGCTAAGGTTACCTCTAAGCGATAACCTTGACGACTCTTGCGTAATTTAGTGGTTACATCTGCTTTTTGTGATAAATCAAAAACAATTCTTAAGTCATGCTCATTGCGTATCGCATGACGAATACCTTGTAGTAAGGATGAGTTACCAACAGGCTTTAGTAGTTTTGTCTTCAAGGTCGTATTTTTAAGATCAAGGACAATTCGTTCAGGTGTATGCAGGGAAAAAACAGAACGTTTTATAGCACCATCAAATTCAAAAACAAGTCGTTGTTTATTATGCCTTTCTTTGCCTTTAAGCTTGATTGATAATAAATGTGCAGACTCACTGCTTTTAGCTAGCAGTTGTGGGGATAGCAATGTAGCACCTGCACAACCAAGTGTTTTAGCTAGCTTGAGAATAAACTCTCTACGTTTCCTATTGCTACTATTCATTTTCATCCACTGAGATACTTGCCTAAAACAATACGCTACTCTGGAAGCTTTATTCGATTAGAGATTCCTTAGGAAGTTCCTAATAATGAATTTACCTCTATTGCGCTGATTTTTTGTTCCTGATTGGAGTATCTCAAGAGGGGCATAGTTGCTCTACGCAACGATTGAGATGAGTCAAGCAGGAGCAAAAGGGCAAGTAAGATGGGTAAAATCATTGCTTGGAACTTCCTTATCTACTAGTAAAACTCAATAGGCGCATTAATTCAAGTAGTTTTTTACATAAAAGCTGTAAGTTGTTGTTTATGATAAGTTACAGCTTTCTTGAAATATTTACTCTGCGCATTTCATCAGCATGATGAAGTGTCACATTAAGATCTTCTTGGGGCAAAAAATCTTGTGCTCTTTCTGGCCACTCTATCAGGCATAATGCATCTGATGATAGGTAATCTCGGACTCCCATATACTCTAATTCCTCAGGATCAGCCAAGCGATAAAGATCAAAATGATAAAGCTCCCGACCATTGATAGAATAAGGTTCGACCAAGGTATAGGTTGGACTTTTTACCGTTCCCTCAAAACCAAGATGGCGCAACAATCCCCTGACCAAGGTTGTTTTGCCCGTACCAAGGTCTCCATGCAAAAAAACTAGTCCTCCTTGTGGAAAGGCATCTGCTATTTTTCCGCCAAGTCGCATCATTTGTTGTTCGGACTCTATGAGTAAATCTGTTTTATTGTTAATCATCATTAATTTACCAACGTGCGTAAGTAGGGATAAAGCTCTGTTGCAAATAATCCTCGTTCACCTTTTTCTGCAACCGCTAAATCAGCCGCTTTTGCATGTAGAGTTACCCCTAATCTAGCTGCCGTTTGCAACGTCATGCCTTGCGCACGTAGCCCTGCAATAATTCCCGTTAAAACATCCCCCATTCCTGCCGTTGCCATGCCTGGATTACCTAAGGTTGAAATTGCAATTTGCTTGCCGTCTGTTATTAATGAACCTGCACCTTTAAGGATGCAATAGCCTGAATAGTGTTGCTGAATTTTGATTGCCGCATAATAACGATCCATTTCAATAGCCTGCGCGGTAACACCTAATAACCTTGCCGCTTCCCCAGAATGCGGTGTTAACACCCAGTTATCGCGGGATATTGATAAGTGTGATAACAAATTTAAACCATCTGCATCAATAATTTTATCATGCTCTGTTGCAAGACAAGCATTGAACAGTTCCCGTCCCCATTGATCAGTCCCCAAACCAGGGCCAATGGCGATGACATTCGCACGGTGCAAATAAGGTAATAACTCGTTAGGGGATTCAATTCCATTGACCATTAACTCAGGGCGATTGAGACTAAGCCATGCTGCATGACTAGGATGTGTTAGTACCGTTATTAAACCCGCGCCAACGGTTAATGCCGCTTCTGCTGCCATACGGATTGAACCACTCATTCCTACTGTGCCACCAATAAATAATACATGCCCATATGAACCTTTATGTGCAGTGGCTTTTCTTTTTGGCAGGTTAATAGTGTGATCCAATAGATAGTATTTTTTTTTGCTGATAGTTTGCTTAAACTGTTGCTTTATTGAATCTGCAATAGCAAGGTCAGAAAAGCGTAGTTTACCCACATAATCACGCGCTTTGCCTGTATACAAACCACACTTCCTAGCAACAAACGTCACGGTTTCATCGGCAATAACCGCATCGCCCATGAGCGCACCTGTAGTAGCATTTAAGCCTGATGGAATATCAACCGCTGTGATATAAGCTGAAGTGCTACAAGCATTTATTGCAGCAATTGCTTTCGCCCATTCTCCTTCTACATTACGACTTAACCCTGTCCCCAATAAAGCATCAACAATAATCTCAGCTGTATATTTTTTCGTAAAATCAAATGTTTCATATTTTCCACCCTGAGAAAAATACTCCGTTTGTGCGAGTAAGGCATCGCCTTGTAAAGACCCTCCTAGTTGCACTACCTGCACTATCATATCGGCTTCTAATGCCAAACGCGCAATTATATAGCCATCACCTGCATTATTCCCCACCCCACAAAAGATAAGTAGAGATTTCGCATTAGGGCGTGATTGACGAATACTATCGAACATAAACTGCCCAGCACGAATCATTAATGAGAGCCCACTACTGCCTGATGCCATTGCTAGACGATCCAACTCCCTAACTTGCTCTGCGGTATAAACTTGATGTGATAATGGGTAGGTATAGTTTTTCACAACAATTTCCTTGGAAAAAAAGAGAAAATAATAAGAATCTCTCGCAAAGACACAAGGTATGGCAAGAAAGAATAGTCGGATTATCTTCGGCATTAATCCAGAATGTTTGCATTGTCTGGCGTTTGTCGCGATAGGTTTTTAGCGTTTCGTGAGGGAAGGTGCGCTAAGAACCAATAGTCGGATTATTCTTCATTATTAACCAGAGCGTTTGCATTGTCTGGTGGTTATTGCGATAGGTCTTGAGCGTTTGGTGTGGCAAGAGATTGAGTTTAAATGGGCTACCAGTTTAAGGTGGGACAGTTCATGTTTCTGCTATTCACTCACACCCTTCGACAAGCTCAGGAAGCGGTGTCCTGAGTCTACCGAAGGGCTAGTTCCCTGAGTTTGTCGAAGGGTGCGGGTTATTTGCCATGACGTTACTTGTCCCACCTTAAGTTGGTAGCCAGTTTAAATTTAATGCCTGTCTATTTAATAATACAGATCATTTGAATAAGGGCTGGAATGATACTGCACATTCACCTGCTTAAATGCGCCAGATTTTTCCAGAAAGTACAAACCAGTACCAAGAGCAATGACGAAGGCAATGGCTGCTAATGTAATTTTTACAAAGCTATAGGGACGTTCACCATGAATTTTTCCATTACGTCCGTTAATCACGTAGCGATAGGTTTTGCCTCGATATTTGAATGCAGCAGACCAAATAGGAAGCAATAAATGCTTGAATGTGGTGTTGTAATGTTGCGTATCAATCTGCGCTACCCGTTGTTGATCGCCGCCTATATCGCGTCGCACGGCACGATCAATCTGCCGATTCATAATGTTTTTAGCTTGCATAAAGCCTTTATCAACAGTTACTTGATAGAGTTCGCTATGAAACCCACTAAGATAAGCTTCTGAATAAGGCACAAGGTTATGCAAGTCCCATGGTTCTAAATGGTCGATGATAGTACGCGGCAGTGTTTTACTTGCGCCAATTAAAATATCATCAAAATGCTGTGAAATATGACCAGAAACGGGTCTCCAGCGTACTTTGGGAATAGAGCGTACTTGGCGTACTCTGCGACCGTCTATAACCGCATAGTAAACTTGGCGCTCATAATAAATGGTACCGCGTTGCCCACGATAGCGATTCTCAGTCTTGCTGTCGTATGTCCAATAGGGCAAATAAACACCTGTTAATTTTTCATCACGTCGAGATATTTTTTTCAGTTTAGACGGTGCAAACCATAGGCTACCTACCCATTGATCAAAGGCGGCTACTGCTTGTTTATCCGTTATTCTAAATGGTAGTAAGGATTCTGGTTGGATAAAACGCGCATGGTCGGTGCTGGTGACAACAGGGGTGCCACAAAAGGGGCAGTCGGCTGAAAACTCTTCTTCTAGTGAAAATTCTGCGGCGCAGGAAGGGCATTGAATAATACTGATGGTTGAGTTATCCCCCCCATGTTTTAGACGCTCTAACTCATTGAGTGCAGTATTAAAATCGTATTCTTTGATTTCTTGATAACTAACGGGAATGATATTTTTGAATCCGCAATAGTCACAGACGAGCTGCTCTTCATCAGGCGAATAAAGTAAGTCCGCACCGCATTGTTCGCAAGGAAAATGTGTCTGCGAGAGTGTGTCTTTTTCAGAGGATTGATGAGAGTGCTGGTGTGAGTGTGTTTTTTTTATTGATGTCACTACGGTATGTCTCAGATTATTTCTCAAGTTTCGGAGTTCATTTTAGCTAAAAACAACCTGTAATGTATTGATTTACAGTTCATGTTGTCCTTATTGATCTTAAAAAGTCTCTTATTTGATTTTTTAAATTGTATTTAAAATACAGATGCTTACTAGCCATGTGTATAGCCATATTTAGTACTATAAATCAAAAACTTAGATT
>DRMS01000423.1 GCA_011322515.1 Leucothrix mucor | reverse complement strand
GTAGGCGCAATGGTTATGATGGGACAGGCAGAAACAGGCATGCAGACCTTTGTTGGTTTTATTGCGGTGGTACTGGCTGCGGGCAATGCAGTTGGTGGCTATGTGGTCACAGAGCGTATGTTAGAAATGTTTAAAAGTAGTGGAGGTAAGAAGTAATGAATTATCTTGTAGACGCTTCTTATTTTATTGCAGCGATCCTCTTTATCTTAGGTCTCAAGCAAATGAGCTCCCCTGTAACTGCGCGTCGTGGCATTATCTGGGCGGGTGTGGGCATGGTTATTGCTACCCTTATCACCTATTTCCATAAAGATATTGCACATAACTATTTTTGGATGACCATTGCTATCGGTATTGGTGGCGCAATTGCTTATATCACCGCGAAAAAAGTGAAAATGACCGATATGCCGCAGATGATTGCACTGTATAACGGTATGGGCGGTGGTGCAGCGGCGGCTATTGCGGCTATTGTATTAATGCAAAATGATACTTCACAGGGCGTAACTCATCAGGCATTAGCCGTATTAGGTGCTTTAATCGGCACCATTGCATTCTCAGGCTCAATGATCGCCTTTGCCAAGTTACAAGGTCTTATGTGGAAGGTTTACCGCTTTAAAAATCAGCAGTGGATTAATTTAGGTATTTTTCTAACACTGATTTTAATGGGACTCTATCTATCCTTTAGTGGTCAAGAATATGGTTCAGGCTTACTCGTTATCTTTTTTATCCTAGCACTTGCCTTTGGGGTCATGATGACAATACCCATTGGCGGCGCAGATATGCCCGTTGTTATCTCATTGTATAATGCATTTACAGGGCTAGCCGTTGGTTTTGAAGGCTATGTACTCGGCAATCCAGCCATGATGATTGCAGGTATTGTGGTTGGCTCAGCAGGTACTTTGCTAACTCAACTGATGGCAAAAGCAATGAATCGCCCCATTAGCAATGTTCTGTTTAGCAACTTTGGTGAGAGTGGAACAGGCGAAGCCGAAGCAGTCACAGGCTCAATGAAAGAGATTGAAGCCAACGATGTAGCGGTGATGATGGCATTTGCTGAAAAAGTTATTATCGTACCAGGATATGGAATGGCGGTAGCACAAGCACAGCATAAAGTCTGGGAAATGAGCAAGCTATTACAAGACCGTGGCGTAACCGTAAAATTTGCCATCCACCCCGTTGCAGGTCGTATGCCAGGGCATATGAATGTACTGCTAGCAGAAGCAGGCGTACCGTATGACATTATCTATGATTTGGATGAGATTAATGAAGAATTTGCCACCGCAGATGTCTCCTTAGTCATTGGCGCAAACGATGTGGTCAACCCAGCGGCACGTACAGATACCAATAGCCCAATCTATGGCATGCCGATTTTAAATGCAGATTATGCGAAAAATACCATTGTGATTAAACGCGGTAAAGGTACAGGCTTCTCAGGTATTGAGAATCAATTATTCTTTGCGGATAATACGCGTATGTTATATGGCGATGGCGCAGCGGCTACTAATGAGTTAATTAGTGGAATAAAAGATTTGTAGTCGTTATTTTTAGAATGTGCTGAGGAATAAAGCACATTATTGCAAATTATTGCAAATTATTGCAAATTATTTAATGCCATAGTTTTTCAGGTAAATAATTTAGCTACCAATTTAACATGGGACAGTTGCTTGACTGGAATTGTAGGTCGGGTTAGATTTTTTGGCTACCAACTTAAGGTGGGACAAGTAAAAGTCATGGCAAACAACCCGCACCCTTCGACAAGCTCAGGAAGCGAGTTCCCTGAGCTTGTCGAAGGGTGCGGGTGAATAGCATAGCAGAAACATTAACTGTCCCACCTTAAACTGGTAGCCGATTTTTTTGCTTGCAAAAAAAACGTAACCCGACAAGCATTGTGCAACTTGCTGGGTATTGCGTTGGGTTACGTTACCTCGCTACGCTTGATAAGCTAACCCGACCTACGCAGGATTTGTCCCGCCTTAAATTGGTAGCCACCCTACTGAATAAACCGACTACGAATCAAAGCATCAAACCAACGCTTTGCCATTTTTTTCTCACCATTTGCATTAGGATGTATTTGATCCTTCTGCATATCGGTATTAATACTAAATCCTGAATACATATCAACACTAACCACGGGTGAATGAGGCTTATTCAATTTTACCGCTAATTTAGCCAATAACTGATTAAGGCGTGGCACTAAAGGACTTGTTTTCATCGGTACTATCTTTGCCAGCAACACTTTAATGTTAGGATTTTTAGCGCGTAATTTAGTAATCACTTGTTCAATATCATCACGTGTAGATTCTGGTGTTTGATGCTGATAAACATCATTAGTACCTAAATGAATCAGTGCAATATCAGGATGATAACCCGCAATCCATTTGTCCATACCAGGCTCTCCATTTTCCAGCCCCTTTAAAACCTGATCTGCACGCCAGCCAGAATGACCTTCATTGGCCGCGGGGAAGCGCTTTCCTTTATAGGGTTGCCAGACTCTGCCGCCATTGCCTTTTTGTGTTTGACTGCCAATAAATTCAACTTGCTTGCCCGCATCAACCAGATGTTGCCAGAGTGGATAGCGATAGCTTTGTTTGTATTTGCTAGCACAAGTGATTGAATCACCGAGCGGCAGAATGTTAACGGAGGTCTTCGAACAAGCACTGATTGGAAAGTACAGGCTGATAATTAATAGTGATTTTATTAGTGATTTCATAGACATTATTTTCATTTTTTAGTGTATATACTTCTCGTTACGAGGCTGGAGAATTATAGTATAGGAACGATCACGGAATAACTTCCTGAAGTTCTAATGCAGAATTTTTATGTCAGGCTGGATGAACTCATAAGGCGCATAGTCACTCTACGCAACGAATGAGATCATCCAAGCTGGGATAAAAAGGCAAGTTAGAGATCGGGAAGTTGTTTCGTGCATATTCCATAGAATCATTCGCGAAAAACAACCCAAGTAGTTGCAATATACTTAGATCCCTCATCCACTATTTTAGCACGATGCTCATGCGTCCAAAAGGGTGGAAATAACACTAGCGTCCCTTTTGTTGGTGTGATTCTAATATTCTGATGCACAAATTCTGTCTCACCGCCTTTGCCTTGCATATCATTAAGATACCATAAAGCAACTAGTTGACGCATGGCTAAGCCTGGGCTATCGCTATCCACATGCCAATGATAATACTCGCCTGATTGATAACGCTGTAAATTATAACCTTTATCGCCAAAACGCTGCATCATCGAAAAATAGGGATACGCCTCACCAAATTCCTTTAATGCCAAGCTCAGTGAGCGATATAGATTGCTATTGACATCCTTCCAATTTGACTTACCTGTGATAGCTATATCGGTGGTTTTTTTTAATGAGCGATTTGAGCCGATTTTAGAACCAACCATTCCCTTGTATTGGTCATCTTCATTGCTTTCAAAGCGCGCGACCATATCATCACATAAAAAATCAGGCAGTGCATTTTTATACTCAAAAATAAAACTACCTGACTTTACTTCCTTGATGTTTTTCATTTTAAGATCTCATTTATAACAGATTTTTTTCGACCAATTTTTCAATCCTATCAGCAGCCTCTTCGCCCTGCTCGCTAAATAATTGCAAACAGGCTTTACCAAGTTGCTCCCAATGCTGACGTGAGGTTTTAATATGCTGTGCAATCGCGTTTAAATCACCACTTTCATGCCATTTTTCATAACTCGCCTTTAATTGTGGCGATAGTTTTTTACGCATTGCGGTTAGACTTCCAAAGTAAAAATGAATGGAAGCTGCGCTATCTTGTTCTAATAATTTATCCAGTGTGGTTAATGAATCTGCCAAATTATCTCTAATAGCGCGTAACATAATTTCAGCGGCGGAGGGTGACAAGACATTTAGCATCTCATTCCATTGACTGCCAAAAATTTCCCCTGCCTGCACTTCCCCCAACTCATGTTCGATAATTAACGCCGATTCAACGCTCGCCATTTTATCCAAAGCCGCTTCTACATCACCTTCAAAATCATAAGCCGCCACCGCCCTGCCCAATGGACTATCCACAGGACTCATGCGCCACTCTTCTACTTTTTCCCATAACATACGGCGTAATGATTCATTGCGCACAAACACCAAATTATCCTGCATCATCGCAGGGGGAGCTGCCATATCACGCGCATACTCACGTCCTGAGATAAAAAGTTCGATTTTATCGCGCTGATACTGCTCAACAAGATCCGCAATAAAGAAGTGCGGACGGCAACGAATACCTAACCCTGCGCTATAAATCAACCCTTTTGGATTTAAGACGGCATTAATTTTTTCATTATCAAAGGC
>DRMS01000422.1 GCA_011322515.1 Leucothrix mucor | reverse complement strand
GTATAGGCTAAGGATGGTTGCTAAAAAGGATCATTTTCACGACCCCAAAAAAGGCGGGATAGTATCACGTCTTATTGCGTATGTGTAATAAAAATTAAAGGTTATCAACACACCTTCGCTAATTTCCCTCATTCCCATACTCCTGCGTGGGAATGCATACGGATTGTTGCTATTGCTCATACTATTTTAGCTACCAAAGTACTTAATAGATGTTTACTTATTAAATTTCATATTGACGACTGAAAAGCTGAAGCTTTCACTCCTTTTATCAGAAAATTCGATATGCATTCCCACGCTAGAGCGATGGGAACGAGGGTGCATAAACATGCATTAATCGCTTTTCACTGCGTAACATCAGTTATTCAGTTCTACATCCTATTCAATCCTAAAAATCAACCTTACGTCGCAGTGCTTTTGTTTGCCCACGCTGTGTCTTTTTATCCATGCGCCGACGTTGTGAGCCTTTGGTGGCTTTTGTTGGACGGCGCTTTTTTTTATGTGCTACGGCTGTTTGTATTAGCTCTTTAAGGCGCTCTAGTGCAGCGTCTTTATTCCTTTCTTGGGTGCGATACTGCTGTGATTTGATAACGATCACGCCTTCTTTTGTGATTCTCTGATCAGATAGTTTTAGCAGACGCTCTTTATAGAATGCGGGTAATGTTGAGTGATTAATATCAAAGCGTAAATGAATTGCAGTTGCTACTTTATTAACATTTTGCCCACCTGCTCCTTGAGAACGAATAGCGGTTATTTCTATTTCCCAATCAGCAAGTTGGACGTTATTGGATATTTTAAGCATAGTAGCTCCAGAATAACACTTATTATATAAATTGATTTAATTTATCAGTAAATTTGATTAGTTGAATTTAACGACTAAATTAGAGCAATTACAGTACGGATAATAACAACAATATTATTAGTTACCTCTGTACGGGATACTTTATTAAAGATAAATATAAGCGATTGATTTTTAATGTTTGTAATTTATTCGCCAACATAAAATCAACAACTTAAAACAAAGTATTCTGTATAGGGATTAGCTACTTATTATTCAATGTAAGTAGTTAATAATAAATAAACGCTATCCTGACTTACTCTCAATAATTGATCTTAATCAACGTCATTATAACAACTAACTTGCTACTTTCACCCTCTTGGGTTATTAGTACTACGCTTTTCCCCAACTACATTTATTTAGAGAGGTTTATTTTATGACTACAGGTATTATCATCGCCATACTCTGCTCGTTTGCGGCACTAGGGTATAGCATTTACACTATCAAATGGGTGTTATCACGTCCCACTGGTAATAAAAAAATGGAGGAAATTGCAGCTGCTATACAAGAAGGTGCAGATGCTTACTTTAAACGTCAATATGGCGCGATTGCCATTGTTGGTGTCGTCTTATTCATCGCCCTATGGGTCTTTCTTGATACGCTGACTGCTTTTGGCTTTTTACTCGGCGCTATCTTTTCTGGTTTGGCTGGGTTTATCGGCATGTATGTATCAGTACGCGCTAATGTCCGTACTGCCGAAGCGGCCAAAGACGGCTTAGACCCTGCCATGCAGGTTGCCTTCAAAGGTGGTGCTATTACAGGCATGCTAGTGGTTGGTTTAGGTTTATTTGGTGTGGCTGCCTATCTTGCCTTTCTGGGTGCTTATACACCTGAGGGCGAAAGCATCAATCTATCGCCTTTAATCGGACTAGCATTTGGCGGCTCCCTAATCTCTATTTTTGCTCGCTTAGGTGGTGGAATCTTTACTAAAGGTGCTGACGTTGGTGCTGACCTTGTGGGTAAAGTCGAAAATGATATTCCTGAAGATGATCCACGTAACCCTGCGGTTATTGCAGATAATGTCGGTGATAATGTCGGTGATTGCGCGGGTATGGCAGCCGATTTATTTGAGACTTACGCGGTGACCATTATTGCTACTTTAATGCTTGGCGCAGTCATGTTTAAAGATTTAGACAATGCGCTTATTTATCCTTTAGTACTCGGCGCAGTTTCTATTCTGGCTTCAATTGCAGGTACTTTCTTTGTCTCTGTTGGTTCTGATAAAAATGTTATGAAAGGTCTCTATAAAGGTCTAATCGTATCAGGTGGTATCTCAGCCGTTCTATTTTACCCTGTCACTGCATGGCTAATGGGAGATAATGGTCAATCAAGCACCATGCAACTATGGGGAGCATCGTTAATTGGTCTACTGGTTACCGCATTATTAGTGGTGATTACTGACTACTACACCTCAACCTCTTTTAATCCCGTTAAGCACATTGCAAAAGCATCAGAAACTGGTCATGGAACTAATGTGATTGCAGGTCTTGGCATGTCAATGAAATCAACCGCAGCGCCTTTATTGGTGATCTGTTTTGGTATCTGGGCGGGTCACGAACTGGCAGGTTTATATGGTATTGCGATTGCTGCAACCTCAATGCTTTCGATGACAGGTATTATCGTTGCAATGGACGCATTTGGTCCTATTACCGATAATGCAGGTGGTATTGCTGAAATGGCAGAGTTGCCAGACGATATTCGCAACAAAACAGATGCTTTGGATGCGGTTGGTAATACAACAAAAGCCGTTACCAAGGGCTATGCTATTGGTTCAGCTGCATTGGCCGCATTGGTCTTATTCGCCGACTTTACGCATGGATTAGAATTACGGACAGGGGTTCATACAACCTTTGACCTATCTAACCATATGGTCATTATCGGTCTATTGATTGGTGGCATGGTTCCCTTCCTATTTGCAGCAATGGCAATGGAGGCGGTAGGACGCGCAGCAAGCTCGGTGGTTATCGAAGTACGTCGTCAGTTTAAAGAAATGCCAGGCATTATGGATTACAGCCAAAAGCCTGACTATTCTAAAGCCGTTGATATGCTAACTAAAGCCGCGATTAAGGAAATGATTATTCCCTCCTTACTGCCTATTCTAATCCCTGTTTTTGTGGGTATTTTCTTAGGCGCACAAGCACTTGGTGGCGTACTACTAGGATCAATTATCACAGGTGTATTCGTAGCCATCTCAATGACCACAGGTGGTGGTGCATGGGATAATGCTAAGAAATATATCGAAGACGGTCATCATGGTGGTAAAGGTTCAGAGGCACATAAAGCCGCTGTTACAGGTGATACCGTAGGCGACCCGTACAAAGATACAGCGGGACCTGCAATCAATCCATTGATTAAAATTATCAATATTGTTGCTTTGTTAATGATTCCTTTACTTTAAAAAATAGTTAATTACTCCGCTTTATGCTGGATAATGACTAATGAACGTATACGGAATAACTTCCCGAAGTTCTAACGCAGAATTTTTATTTCAGATTGGATGAACTCATGAGGCGCATAGTCACTCTACGCAACGAATGAGATCGTCCAAGCTGGGATAAAAAGGCAAGTTAGAGATCGGGAAGTTGTTTCGTACACGTTCCTAAGTTAAAAAGGGCGTATCGTTTGATACGCCCTTTTTTATGCTTGTTGGCTAGCAACTTTAGGCGGGACAAGTAACGTCATAGCAAACAACCCGCACCCTTCGACAAGCTCAGGGAGCTAGCCTTTCGGTAGACTCAGGACACCGCTTCCTGAGCTTGTCGAAGGGTGCGGGTGAATAGCATAAACATTAACTGTCCCGCCTTAAGTTGGTAGCCGAAAGTGTCAACTAAGAAATGAAGGATGCCAACTTTTTATTCACCTGATAATTCCAGTAAACGCTGTTTCAAGGCTTTTGATAATCGATAACCCTTTGTTGTCATGCTCTCCAACTCATTTTTAACGCTTGTAATAAATCCTTTCTT
>DRMS01000421.1 GCA_011322515.1 Leucothrix mucor | reverse complement strand
AATGCCTATCGCTATCGCCTTATTGATGCGCTATCTGATAATTATCCCTCCGTGCATACCTTATTAGGCGATGAACGTTTTTATAATGATGGGATTAAATACATTGCTGCTTACCCCTCACATCATTTTTCAATTCGCTATTTTGGCAGTCATTTAGAACAGTTTTTGGCTGATCAACACCATGATACTGCTGTCTTAGCAGAAATGGCGCGATTTGAATGGGCATTGCGAAATGCCTTTGATTCTGCTGATACCCCCTCTTTAGGACTTGAAGCATTACAAACGGTAGCCCCAGAAGCTTGGGTGGAATTACGCTTTACACTGCACCCATCAGTAGCGCGTCTTAACTTAGAATGGAATGTACCACAACTCTGGGCGGCGATTGAAAATGAAACAGGGCAGATACCGTTTGAACAAGCTGAATACCCCATTCCTTGGCTAATTTGGCGCAAACAATTAAAAACCTATTATCGCTCCTTAGATGTTGATGAAGCATGGGCATTAGATGCTGTGATACAAGGGCAAAGTTTTGCTGAAATCTGCGCTGGAGTTTGTGAATGGGTGGATCAAGCCTCTGCACCAGAGCGTGTGGCTGGGTTTATTTCTACTTGGTTGGAAGCTGATTTGATAACTGTGCTGGAAGTTTAAATTTAAGACTCAACAATTCACCCCTTATAAGGGGTGAATTTATACCCTTATAAAGGTATAATTACAAAAAAGGAGTCTTTATGATTACAAGAAGCGTCAGCCCTATTTTAAAAACAGCCCTTAATATTTCTCCTATTGTCCTTCTAAGCGGTGCAAGGCAGGTGGGAAAATCAACGCTATCAGCCTTATTATTTGATAATTATGCCATTTTAGATGATGTTGATTTGCGGGTTAATGCCATTGAAAATCCTAAAGGTTTTTTACGCCAGATTGGTAAACCTGTTTGTATTGATGAAATACAAAAAGCGCCTAATCTTCTGGAGGCAATCAAACTCGATGTTGATAAGGAGAGAGTTAATGGCAGCTTTCTGTTAACGGGTTCTGCTAATCTTCTTGATATGAAAAAGACCAAAGATACGTTAGCAGGTCGAATCATAGAATTATCCCTTTATCCTCTTAGCGCAAAAGAGAAAAATAATAAGCCTAATGAAAATATAATAGACCAGCTCTTTTCTCAAAATTTTAGCCACTATCATCGAGTCAGTACGGATAAAATTATCGCCTCTATTATTGATGGGGGTTATCCTGAGGTACTTAGGCTAAATAGCGAGCTAGAAAAAAGACTTTGGTTTAGCTCCTATATTTCCACCTATATTGAACGAGATGCTAGAGACTTGGGTGATATACGGGAAATTAATAATTTTTTTAAATTTATCAATGTCATCGCTCCTCGCTCTGCAACCTTGTTAAATAAAGCCAAAATAGCCAATAGTGCCTCTTTAAAATCCACTACAGTTGATAACTATCTTACTATTTTAGCTTTGCTGTATCAGGTAGAGTTAATAAGACCTTATTCAGAAAATATTGGCAAACGCTTTGTTAAAACCCCTAAACTACATTTGATGGATACGGGGGTTTTATGTCATTTATTGCGCATTAAAAACAAGCAAGAGTTGGAAAATTCTCATTATAAAGGACAAGTCTTTGAAACTTTTATTTTTGCAGAGTTAAGAAAGCATATTAGTTATGCACTTGATAATACAGATTTATTTCATTATCGAACCAGTGATAATAAAGAGATCGATTTTATTTTGAGTCAAGGAGATCAAATAGTAGCAGTGGAGGTAAAATCTTCTAGTAGCGTTACGAAAAAGGACTTCAAACATATTATTGAGTTTCAAAGTAAAACATCAAAACAGGTATTAGGTGTTGTTTTTTACATGGGGGATCATGTACTAGAAATTGGTGAGGGCAATATAGCATTGCCTTTTGGGGTACTTTTTTAATTTGCTGTACCCTACCGCAAGACTCTATCTGTGTCTTTCTCCAATACAACGAACATGCTACTTTAAGTTGCTTAGGAACGGGCACGGAATAACTTCCCGATTTCTAACTTGCCTTTTTATCCCAGCTTGGGATGATCTCATTCGTTGCGTAGAGTGACTATGCGCCTCATGAGTTCACCCAATCTGAAATAAAAATTCTGCGTTAGAACTTCGGGAAGTTATTCCGTGCACGTT
>DRMS01000420.1 GCA_011322515.1 Leucothrix mucor | reverse complement strand
GATGTTGCTGTTACACAATATTCTCCTTCTGGGAGTTCATCAATTGAGGGCGATGAGCTTCCATTGCTCCAAGAGTAGCTATATGGACCACCTCCACCTCCACTTGCTGATACTGTAATTTCACCATAATCATATGTAGGGCAAGTATTGATAACCGTTCCTGAAATATTCATAGGATCTTCATCACAATCAATTATTTCAAAACACTCGTGTGCCTGTGAGCATCCGTCGAAAACATTCACGCAATATTCTCCTAGCTCTAAGTCATAAATATTTTGCTGGTCTGATGTAAATCCATTTGGACCAGTCCATTGCAAGTATATATCATCAGTGCCTCCTGTAATGGTCAAGGAAATAGAAGTATTGGGAGAGTCAACATCTCCATATATAGTAATAGGTGTGTATCCGTCCGACCAACTACATCTTTTTCCCCCAATTATGAGGCAGTAACTTAGCCACTTGATTGACCGGAGTATCCCCTATGGTTTGGAGGACATCTTTGAGCCAATAGAAAGGGTTGATGTCCATTGTTTTGCAGGAGGCGAAGAAGGAGTACATCATGGCTGCGCGTTGGGCTGCTTGGTGTGAGCCAGCGAATAAATAATTCTTTCTGCCTAGAGCTAGGGGGCGGATAGTATTTTCGATTAGATTGTTGTCTATCTCTATGCGTCCGTCTTCCAGATAGGCACTCAATAATGGCAATTCATTTTTTGCATAATACAGTGCCTGCCCTATAGGTCCTTTGCTTAGGTTGGTACTATGCTGAGTCTCTACCCATTCGAGCAGGGCATTGAATATGGGAGCTGATTTGTCTTTTCGTCGTTGTGCGATGTGCTGTACGCTTAAATTTTCTTCACGACATTGCCGTTCTATACTGTAGAGTTTTTTTATTTCCTTCAAGGCATACTTTGCTAGGTCGGGGTGGTGGTTCAGCGCGTCGTAAAACTTGCGACGGATATGCGCAAGGCAACTCACCAGATGTATGTCCGGTTGTTTGTTTGCTATCGACTTGTACACGTTGTATCCGTCGCATTGCAAGGTGCCTTTAAAGTTTGCAAGGCATTCTTTGGGACTCTGCATATCTCTTCCCTTACGGTAGTCGAATAAGACCAGTCCGTTTAGTGGATTTCGGTACACCCACATATAGCCTTGATGTGTTTTTCCTTTTCCGCCATTGAGGCGGGCAGATTTGTTGCTGTCCTGTACTTTTATGTGGGATTCATCGGCTTGTAAATAATCGCTTTGCATTACTGCCCGGATATGTGCATCATATAGGGGCTTGAGCAAGGTACAACAGGCCGCAAACCAGCCATTGATGGTGGATTTGTGTAGTGTCCAACCATACTGACGCTTAAAGATCTGTATTTGCCGGTAAAAGGGCAGGTGGTCTATATATTTGGAAATAAATAGATGGGCTAACAAGCCTGCTTCGGCTAAAGCCTTGGGCAGGGGGCGTGGAGGTGCGGGGGCTATAACTACTGCTGAGCTTCCTTGTTCTTGCTGCTTTGTACTGCGGACGTACTTCTTGCGTATGTAGCGGCGCTTTATTAGTTTGCCCGGAGTATAGTCTATCGTCTCGGTGATTTCTTCCCCTATCAGTTGCATATCTGTGGTGTCTTCTTCCGGTTCTATGATAACATCTTCGGTGGGTATATTATCGGGCAAGGGAGTGCGTCCGGGGTGTTTCTTTTTTTTATTGCGCTGGTAAGTAATTATTTCTTTTTCTTCTTCCTTGGCGGAGCTGGAACCGGATTGTTGGGTAGAAAATAATTCTAATTGTTCGGGAGGGCTACTCGCAGGTACGAACCGTTCTGATTTGCTACCGAATATCAGTTTTTTTAGCTGATTCAATTCATGTAAAATCGCATTTAATTTTTGCTCAAGGACTTTTTTTTCTTCAAAAAGAATTTTTTTTTCTTCAAAAAGAGCCTGATATTCTTCTATGGAAACGGTTTTTTTCACAGCATAAAAATACAAAATACCTCTGTATTTTCAGCCTGTTTTTTGGTATCTTTTTCTCCTTTTTATTGATTTTATTTCTATGCCTTCAAGCAGCATTACCAAGTCTGACCAGTGCAGTTCTACCGAGGAGGAACTATCGGGCGTAGACCATCTAAATGTGCCTTTCTCCAACTGCTTGTAATACATCGCAAATCCATTGGCATCCCACATCAACAACTTGATGCGGTCCCGGCGACGGTTGATAAATATAAACACATCGCCACTCATCAATGGGTGGGCAACGTGCTGACGTACCAATCCGCTAAGACCCGCAACACCCTTGCGCATATCGGTGGCAGGACTATATAGAAAATATCGCTGTTGGCTCGAAAAACTAAGCATATTGATTGTCCAGTTCTTTGAGCAATTGGGCTACCTTGGATATATTATCACCCTGACAAACTATCTCTATGCCGCTACGTAATTGCACGCGTACAGCACAATATTCAGAGCTTTGATTTATATTTATTTCTACAAACCCCGACCTTTCTTTCCCTTGCTCTTTGCCTGCTCGACCCCGTTGCCGCTTCCAATAATAATACTGCCACTGGGCTATGCCTTTCTGCTCACAAAATGATTTTACGGTACATGATGCCTTTTTGTATTCATCCAACAGGGCATAAATCTCTTGCTTTGTTCTTTTCATTATCTTTGCTTTTATTTTCGCCAAAGATGCAAGGTGTTTTTGAAGGGAACAAGATGGGGTTGGTCGGACGGATACCCATCAGCGGCTTATAGTGGAGCTCCGACATACGGTGAACAGCTTAGAATAAGAACATCTCAGGCCTTTAAGAAGGGAAAGTCAACACCAGAGTATTATCGTAATTGGAAATTATATTATAAGTAGCTTATGATTAAGAGATATGCCCATTGGATAATGTTGTTAAGTTTGATTGGATGCAATTCCACAAAAAATATTATCGGGAATTACTCTTCGAGTAGTAACTTGGCTAGTCATACTCTTTCTATAAATGAAAACGGAACTTTTGAATACCATATTAAAGGAGGACTTTTGGATGTTTCAAGTTATGGAACCTGGAGCTTGTCACATCAAAAGAAACTGATTTTGAAAAGTGATCCATCTCTCCGTTCTGGAGTTATCGATTTTGTTGAAGAAGTAAATTCTTCATCGGAAG
>DRMS01000419.1 GCA_011322515.1 Leucothrix mucor | reverse complement strand
GATTACGCATCATTGAGTTTAAGGAAAAAAACAATATTTTGGTTAGCCAAATATCCGCACCTTGTTCGGTATAACTCAGTTGGGTTAAATAGGCTCCTAACTCCTCTAGCGCATGCTCTTTGCCATTTTCAGACAGGTTTTTAAAAACCTTCTTTACCCAAGCTGGCTCTATCCATTTTTCTTTATCAATTTGATGATAGGCTTCATGATATTCAATACTAGGTAGCAATGCTTGATTGAGCTTTTCTAAAATAGCGTAATCAATCTCTTCAGGCTTCTTTTTAGACTTTTCATTTGTTTTATCCTGTCCACCCAATAAGGAACTGATCGCATCCAAGCCGCCACCTAATACACCTTGATCTGAAGCACCATCTGCGCGTTGCAAGGTTTGGCGCATACGTGAGGTGGTCATTTGTCGCTTATTTTTTAATATTTTCTTGGCAGTTGTTTTTAGCTGTTTAATCTCGGCTCTGCTGTTATAAATAGCCGTTAATGTTTGTTTGTATTGCTTAGAAATTGCCTCTTCTACATCATAATAACCCTGCAACCAAAAGGGTATCAGCGTATTACGCCCCTGAAAGGTTAAGGCAGGAATAACAGAATCAGTTGCAAATTCTGTAATACGATCTAGCAAAATAATAGAGCCAATACCTTGTTTTCCAAAGGTTAATCCGAGCGCACCATCAACCGCAGGAACTTTGTCAATACGGCGCACATGGAATAAGGGTAATTCAACATCACCGTAATCAAAGTGATTACGTTTGGCGACGTGATAAATAGTCAACATGGTGGTATGGCATTTTTCAGGATTACTCCCCGTTAAAATAGACTCCATTTTCTTTAGCGTCAACATTTCTTCCAGTGGCGCATCAATCAAACTAGAGCAGGGGACAGTCAGCACCTTTGGGGTAATATAATAAGGAATTTTATGTGCATCCATTACACTGTTGACCGCCTTAAAATCAAGCATAATCTGTTCGGTCGTGGTGTCTTTATCGATTAGATCTAATAAACCTTTTTCCATTACTATTTTAAGATCTCCCTTATCAGGAAGTTGCGACAAAATACTGCCTCGTTCTTTTTCTATTTCAGTTAGGACTTTTTTATGTGCCTCCTCATAGCCAGAATATTTAAACAATAAAGAACGATGCAAAAGATCAGAATAATAGGGCAGGCGGTTAGCTAACATCGCTTGTAAACGCTGATTAGCAAGCCAGTCTTGGAATAGCCATGCAGAGATTACTAGTGCGCTAATGAGTAATGGATACACAAACCACGCTTTTAACGGTTTGCTTAATAGGGGGAGTGAGCTTGATGCGCCCCTCTTTTTACTCAGGCGAGCCATTAGGCGTTGTGAAAATTCATCGACAGGGACAGGATAAAGTCCCTCCTCACGAAATTCATCCAGCACCCTAACTTTGTGTTTTAAATAATGCATTGCCAGCAAGTAACGCAGAGGTAGAATATAGCCTTTATAAGTGGAAGGCACTTCAAATGCATCGTCTTGTAGCGGATTAATTGCCGCATTTTGTTGCAATAGATTGAACAATATCTTATTGAGCATTGATCACCTCAAACTGTTGATAACAGCGTTAATTTTCTGGATACGTTCAGCGTTTGATTGCGGTACATAACAATTAGTCGCCACCACTAGCGATTTCGCTTTCTTGCGAAGTTCATCATCAGGAATAGAGGTCTCCAGTCCACGATGAAAACCTGACCAATCCCAGCTACAAATATACTCAGGCATTTGCTTAAAGCGTTGTATCACATTCTTTAATGCATCCACTGACTTGGTATTTTTACCATTTTGCATATAAAAAATACCTGCCAAAGTATCTTTAATCTGCTTATAACCATCGGTTAAATAACCGCTACTATTAATATCAAAATGGAGTTGCTCAAATTTATCAAGTTCAATATTAGCGGTTACATAGGTTTCCATTAAATCTAGATCAATTTCTGATGCAACATAGCTCAACATTTGGGTTGAACTAGTACTTTCTTTAATTGTTTTTCGCGCCTTTTCAAGCTCTGAAACTGCGGTGTCCAAGTCATTAAAATAAAGCCATGCTAATGCGCCTGATTCACGATGACGTGCTGCCACACTCGCGGTGTCGTAATAATATTTTTCCTTATGCTCAATTGCCTTATTAAAGCAGTTATACATATTGACCGCTTTATCCGTATTGCCTGATTGATGCTCACTAGCAGTCAAATACCAGTAAACACTATTAATAAAATGAGGTTCTTCAGCGCATTGCAATTTGCGTGCATGTTCAATCACTTTTTGATGATTATTTTGACGATAGAAACACTCAATTGCATAATCTTCCATATCTGCTTTAATACTTTTTTCTGATTTGCGCCATTTTAGCTGCTCGCCAACTTTATCAATTGATTGTTCCAGCTTTTCACAGTTCTTTTCAGTATTTAAAATAGAACGGTAAGCGTTCATTAATAACACCACCTCAGTACGCTTTTTGCCAGGGGCAGAAGGTACGTCATTGCTATTACATGAGGGAATATGTTGATCATAAGCGCAACTAAATTTGGGCTTGCCATCATCCCCGTCATCATTACCATCTGAAGCGCTATCTCCACGACGCAACTTTTTTTGCATTTCAGCCCCTAGTAGTGATTGCATAAACTCCATCGGGTCTTGCCCTGCTTTAGTCGCATTTGAGCCAAAATCAAAACTTAAATTAGGATTTGTCGCTTGTAGATTAGAGATAATTTTAGCCGCTTGTTGCTTTGCCAGCCAATGGGTAAAAGCAAACTCATTAGGGTTACCATCCTGCTTTTTTAAAACCTCTAATTTTTGGTTTACACTCCAATAATAGCCAGTAATTAAGCCAATCAGTAGCACAGGAATAAAGGCAAATAAGATAAGCTTCTTGCGTAGTTTAGAGCGGCTTTTACGCACACGATCAGCCAATTTTTGACCACGAGCATCTGTGCGCTGTGCGGTTAAATCAACCACCTGTTGATAAGCTTGCGTTGCCTCTTCTATTCGCCCTGTTTTGCGTAATAACTCCGCATGTAAATACCCCAGTTCAGGATCATCAGGCGATTGAGACAACTTCTTCTCAATAAGATGTAAAAGATGCTCCTGGCTAATATCTTCAGCCAGTCCCCATTCTTCTATTCGTTTATTTATTGTCTGTTGTAAATTATGCTTCATGCGGTTTAGAGTTAGTTTTATTGAAGTAACGGATAATAGCAGAAAGGCAGGAGAGGTCTTTAACTAGAATAGGTTAAATGAAAAAATGGTAAGGAACGTGCATGGAATAACTTCCCGAAGTTCTAACGCAGAATTTTTATTTCAGATTGGATGAGCTGATGAGGCGCATAGTCACTCTACGCAACGAATGAGATCATCCAAGCAGGGATAAAAAAGCAAATTAGAGATCGGGAAGTTGTTTCGTGCACGTTCCTAAGGATCTAGTATACCCTCAATATAATGTAGACGGTGTACTAGGTAGGAGGAAAACTTAGCATTCTCGCCCAATGGAGTTGTTTTTTGCTCATCCCTAAAGGAGAGAAAGATTTATCTTTTCCCGTACCGATACTATCAGGTGAGGCGTTTGTCCTGTGATTTTAGGAAGTTCCAAGCAATGATTTTACCCATCTTACTTGCCCTTTTGCTCGTGCTTGGCTACCAGTTTAAGGAGGGACACTTAATGTTTCTGCTATTTACCCGCACCCTTCGACAAGCTCAGGAAGCGGTGTCCTGAGTCTACCGAAGGGCTAGTTCCCTGAGCTTGTCGAAGGGTGCGGGTTGTTTGCTATGACTTTTACTTGTCCCACCTTAAGTTGGTAGCCGCTCCTGCTTGAATCATCTCAATCGTTGTGTAGGGCAACTATGTGCCTCTTGAGATGCTCCAATCAGGAACAAAAAATCAGCGCAATATAGGTAAATTCATTACTTGGAACTTCCTTACCTTCGCCTAATGAACTATTGATGCTTTACAATCTCAAGCGCGCAATCAATCGCGGCCACTAAACTGCCAATTTCTGCCTTTCCAGTTCCTGCTAAATCTAATGCAGTCCCATGATCAACGGATGTGCGGATGATAGGCAAGCCTAGTGTAATATTTACCGCATGACCAAAACCTGCGTATTTAAGTACGGGCAAACCTTGATCATGAAACATGGCTAAAACGGCATCGGCATTATTTAAATGTCTTGGTGTGAATAAAGTATCAGCAGGGAGTGGTCCTGTAATATTCATGCCTTTGGATTTAAGTTTATGTAGCGTTGGTTCAATGATGTTAATTTCTTCCATTCCCATATGACCGCTTTCACCCGCATGAGGGTTTAAACCGCAAACCAGAATATGGGGGTTTTGAATGCCAAATTTACGGCGCAAATCATGATCCATTATTTCTAATACTTCGCTTAATGACGCTTCTGTAATGGCGTTACTGACTTCTGACACAGGCAAGTGGGTGGTTGCTAATGCAACGCGAAGTTTATCTGCGACTAACATCATAACAGGCAATTTTGCCTTTGTTTTTTCTGCAAAAAATTCAGTATGACCTGTGAAGTTAACGCCCGCATCATTAATAATGCCTTTATGTAATGGCGCGGTGACAATGGCAGCAAATTCTTTATCCAAGCAGCCTTGAGCCGCACGCTCTAATGTTGCTAAAACATAGTGGCTATTGGCACTATTTAATTTGCCTGCAATGACTTTTTCAGGGCAGTTTATAGGGAGTATGGTTAGCTCATTGATGGAGTTGATAACAGGCGTTTGCTTCGGCTGATAGTCACGTAATATTAGTGGAATATTGAGTAATTTAGCGCGTTGTAGCATAACTTCGGGATCAGCAATAATAACTAATTCCGCTAATTGTTTTTGCTGAGCTAATTGAATTAGTAAATCAGGTCCAATTCCTGCAGGGTCACCTGCTGTGAGGGCTAGTCGTGCAATATCCATAAACTTATATCCTTTATACCGTTTCACAAACTCCAATTATACTCTCAATTTTACGGCTAATAATTGTGGATGCCAGTCTACGCGGTGCAAATAAGGCAACCGTATTATCACTATTGCTAATATGGAGAATTACACTGTCATCTTTGGGAGATTTAAGAACGATTCTACTCGGTTTTCCTAGCTTTAAATTATTTTCCAATAGCGATCCAATCCCTGCTAAAAAACCTGCAATTTCATTAAGCTGAGGATCTTTCATGGTGGTATGTAGCGTTGCGCCCATATCATCCAGAATGGACACGCCTGAAATACCTTTTATTTTCTGGAGCTGGTCAAATGTTTGCTTATCCATATTTGTATTCGCTATAAGTCGTTAATCTAAAATATATGTATCAGACTAACGACTCACGGCTCTATTTATAGTAAAACAAATATGGATGGTGATGATTTAGGGATTAGGGACGAGAAAGTCTATTTTTCTAAAACCTTTAGTAAATCTACCAATAGCAGGGAAACCTCACCTGTCATCAACGTAAATTCAATATCAATATGCTCTTCATGTGATTGTGGATCTTCCTCATCTAGTTTTTCTGCTAATACATCAAGGAATTTAAGCTTTTTGATTTGAAAGTCTTCTGTTAATACAAAGCTTATTTTTTCATCCCACTCTAGACCAAGCTTAGTCGCCATTTTTCCTGAGTCTAAATTGCTTTCAATTTCATCAGAGATAAGATCATGTTGCCTAAAACTAGCAACGCTTTTATCTTCATCCTGACTTTTTAGCTCGCACTCATTGCCAAGCACAAAAGGAGCAGGTGCTTTTTCATCTTTTAGCCAGCCTGTCATCGCAGTAATGGCAGGGATTTCTGTTTCTGGTAATGCACTAGGCAAGCTACCAATGGATTCACGTAATAACTCAGTAAGCTCTTCAGCACGCGGTGCTGAGCCAGTGTTCACCACGATCCAACCACCACGAGGATCTATCCATGCATCAATTTTTTGCGTACGGGCAAAAGCACGCGGTAATAATTCAAATTCAATTTCTTCGCGCAAATCCTTTTTTTCACTATTACTAACTTTGCGATTTTCTTTACGTTGAATATCATCAACACGTTCATCCAATTCCTCACGTATCACAGAAGCAGGAAGAATTTTGTCTTGACGTGCCATAGTCATAAGAATATACCCATTGGCTGCATGGGTGAGTGATTCACTGTTTTTACCCAATGGTGGTATCCAGCCACTGCTTTCGCGTTGTCCAGCAGAGCAGGGCGCAAATATTTTTTTGCCAAGCGCTTCATGTAAATCTTCGGCGGAATGAGAAAACTCGCTATTTAGTTTGAAAAGATATAGATTTTTAAACCACATTATTGATGTAATCCTTATTATGATGGGGCGTGGGATTATGCAATAAAATACCCTCAAAGTGTAAATAAATAATAGGCTCCAGATAAAAAATAATGGTGCTCCAACAGATCAATTAATACTTGCTAAGCGTATAGATTTAATCGGGTCATTTCATGTTTATGAAGATGTTAAGTATAGCTAAAAAGCTAGTATTTAACGGCGCGGATATTAGTCATATGGAAGTAGGGGAGCCTGACTTTACAATGCCACAGCGGATTGTAAACGTGGGTTTTCATGCTTTGCAGTGGGGAGGATAAAGTACACGTTCACCACAGGAATTATGGAACTACGGGTAAAATCATACTACCAACGCCTCGCCTAACGGCATCGGTACGGGAAAAAATAAATCGCGCACTCCTTTTTCTAGCTTCTTTGAATGATGAAGAAAAAAAAGTGTAAACTGCTTTTAAATGGGTGAAGGCGAAGATGCCCTAAAAAAAGGGGTACTACTAGTTGATGACAGGTATCAACTAGTAGCCTAATCAACCCGCTCAACCATTAATACGGTTGCATCAACAGATACAACTCGCACTTTATCACCAACGGCTGCATCTTCTCCTGTAGCTTTCCAACTAGAGTCTCCAACTTTAATGCGCCCTGAGCCATTGCTAATGGCTTGCTCAACAACGTAAATTTTACCAACAAATTCTTCATTAGATTGGTTTAAAAAAGGTTGATCGGTTTCAATTGGGTTACGTTGAAACCATGAACGCCCAAGCCATACTGCAGCTATGCTAAAGATAGAAAAAACAACCAGTTGAATCGCCCAATGCAGGTTGGGTGCAATCAGTGTTATTAGCCCTGTAACGGCTGCCGCTATACCAAGCCAAAGGAAAAAGGCGGCAGGAGAAAATATTTCTAGGATTATCAATAAAACCGCAAGACTCCACCAGTGCCAATGGTTTAGTTGATCGCTTAATTGCGTTAGAAGCTCACTCATGTTTTATCCTTATTCTCGCTAAGTGCTCCTTTGGCGATTTCGGCAATACCCGCAATAGAGCCAATTAAACTACTGGCTTCAAGCGGCATCATAATGACCTTTTGGTTAGGAGCTTTAGCAACCTCTGTTAATGCTTCGGTATATTTTTGGGCGACAAAATAGTTAATCGCCTGTACATCGCCCTCTGCAATAGCTTCTGAGACCATGGCTGTTGCTTTAGCTTCTGCTTCGGCTAAACGTTCGCGTGCTTCTGCTTCACGAAAAGAAGCTTCTTTTTCTCCTTCGGCGGCAAGAATTTGAGACTCTTTTATACCTTCTGCTTTAAGAATAGCGGCGGCACGAAAGCCTTCTGCTTCTAAAATATTAGCTCGTTTTTCACGCTCTGCCTTCATTTGACGCGCCATTGCCTCAACTAAGTCATGTGGCGGATTAATATCTTTAATTTCAATACGGGTTACTTTTACGCCCCAAGGGTCGGTTGCATCATCCACCACGCTGAGTAAGCGCATATTAATTTCATCACGTTTAGACAGTAACTCATCCAGATCCATTGCACCCATAACACTACGAATATTGGTCATGGTAAGGTTCATAATGGCGCGGTATAAATCATTAACACGGTAAGAGGCTTTAGCAGCATCCATGATTTGATAGAACACGATGCCATCAGCGGTAATCATCGCATTATCTTTAGTGATAACCTCTTGTGCGGGCACATCAAGTACCTGCTCCATCATATTTATTTTTGAGCCGATATTATCAATAAAAGGAATAATAACGTGAAAGCCAGGTTTGAGTGTTTTGGTATATTTGCCAAGGCGCTCGACGGTATATTCCATGCCTTGTGAAACCTTCTTTGCACCCATCATAACGATAATAACGGCGAAGGCTAGAATAATTAAGGGTAAGAATTCCATTGTATTTCTCCTGTTGTAAAATTATTTTTATTGCTCTATTGCAATACCTTCGCCAGTTTTCAGTGTTGGGTGGATAAACGATAGCACATCCACAAGAATTCAATCACTTATGGTGGATGTGTTGCACTTATCCGCCCTACATTTTCGATTTGGCGAAAGTATTAAATTAGTGTGGCATAAAAAAAGCCACATGGGTCATCATGTAGCTTTTGTTTGATAATATAGCTAACTGATGAACTGGCAATTAATCATCACCAAATCCCATCATAAATTGTAGTACATACCAGAATAATAACCCGACACTAGAAAATAATGATAGTGATGCGGCGACATGCTGATCAGTATGATACTCATGGATAATATTTGATGTGCTATACAACACGGAGGCGGCTGCAAATAAGATCATCGCACCAGAGAACCAAAGGCCAAGTGAAAAACCGAATATCATGGCGGCAACAATCACACCCATTGCAACAAAACCACCAATCATTAAAAATCGCCCCATAAAGGAAAAGTTAATTTTGGTGGAAAATGCGGTAAAGGTTAAACCTGCGACCAGCGCAACCGTAATGACAGAAGCATGAAGCAATACATCATCAGCGCGAGCCTGTGCCATATAAATCAGCGGCATAAAAATAACAGCTTCCGCAAGCGTATAAAGTGCAAGACCCATATACTGCTTTTCCCGTGATAATCCATTATGCGCCCAGCTATTTGCCAGCATGGAAATTCCCATAAAAGCAGCAAGCACAATTAACCAAGACCATTTACTGCCAGAAAGCATCGCCATAAAGCTAACGGCTACGCCAGATTTAATGAGCAATGTTTCAATAATAGCAAAAACTGCAATGGCTCCGCCAAGATGTAAATAAGTGCGTTTAATAAAAGCAGCACGTTCTGATTCTGCGGCATTAGCAACGATTTGACCGCTGCCTGCATCTAAATAACTCATTATTTTAATTCTCCAGCATGGTTAGTATTTTAAGTCTATGATTACAGATTAAAGTCTAGCACAATGATCTGAATCAATAGATTAATTATTTGCGAACACTAGTTAGAATATGTTGTTGTTTATGTTAATTTCAAGGTGTCAATCAGTTGTTCAGGTACTCAGGAACGGCTAGATAGCGATTTATGCCATAGTGATGCTGAGGAAGATACACTAATTAACACCCCCTGTTCCTAACTTAACGTTTAATTATCTTCGCTTTAAGTGCGATGTTTTTCCATTTTGTTTTAGTAGCAGATTGCCCTTGCTAAACGAATAAGTAGCTGCCTTTGTGCGTTTGCCTAGAAGTGTATAGTTGAATGTAAGCGTTTTTCCTTTTGTAGACCATTTACCTATAAATGTCTTTTTTACACCCAATATTTTAACGGTATACGTGTATTTGTGGTTTGCTTTTATAGTGAGTTTGATTTTTTCATTTGACCAACTACCAACAAGTGGGTTTTCAGCAAATGCAGGCATGGAAAACAGTGAAAGGCTCAGTAGAAGTACAGTGATCAATAAGGTGATTTTTTTCATAGGAAGATGCTCTTTATGGTTAACGGACATCCATAGTACATAAAATACATGAATAAATGAATTTATCTAATTTTACAGTGCCAATAGAAACAATTAATTCGCCTATTGCAGATAAAGTTGGCGTTTCTATTCTGATGGCAAGAACTGACAGTATCCATCCATTAGCAAGCGGTAATAAGCTCTATAAATTATTACCCAATATTGACTACGCACAGCAAAATAATTATCAACAACTAGTAAGTTTTGGTGGTGCATTTTCAAATCATATCCATGCACTTGCGCTTTATTCTCAATCCGTTGGTTTACAAAGCATTGCTATCATTCGCGGTGAGAAAGAATATGCCAGCAATCCAACCTTAAGGGCAGCAACCACAGCGGGTATGACATTGGTTTTTGTGGATAGGGCGACCTATAAACGTCGTTATGATAAGGATTATCTGCACCAGCTACAGCAACAATATCCTCAAGCACTGATTATTCCAGAAGGTGGCAGTAGTGAGCTTGCCTTGCAAGGTTGTACTGAGTTAATGCAGCAGATCAATAAAAGCTGTTTACAGGTGGATAATTCCATACCTGATGCAGTTGCCGTTGCTTGTGGTACAGGGATAACGTTTGCAGGTTTGGTTAATGGCGCACAGTCAAATCAAACTATACGGGGTTATTTGGCTGTAAAAGATCATAGTGTACCTGAAAGAGTTGATCGCTTGCTAGCTAAACATTCACAACAACAACATCATTATAAAATTCATCCTGCTGATTTAGGCGGCTACGCAAAATTGAAAGCACCGTTATTGGACTTTATCCTAGGATTTTTGCAACAAACCAATATTCTCCTTGATCCTATCTACACCAGTAAAATGTGCTATCAG
>DRMS01000418.1 GCA_011322515.1 Leucothrix mucor | reverse complement strand
TCAAATATATGGCAAAAAATATTTTTTAGGATATTTTGCTGTATGAAAAACAGTCTATTGATTGTTTTTACCTCACTTCTTGCCGATTATCGGTATGAATATTGGATTAAGCGTGGCAATGGGTTAGCTGAATACTTACCATTGAGCTGTTACTTACTCATTCATCGCTTATAAAGATTAAGAATAAACAATCATTGCAAGGGAGCGCATTATGAAGACTCAGGATGCTAAAAAATATTCATTTTTAACCATTTTACTTATTTCCATATTACTAGCGATTAGCATTATTGTGACAATAGAAGCGACATCTACAGTATAAACAGCTTCAAACCCTAGCCCAATTTGGCGATAGGGTAGATGTCAATAAACTCCTCATTATTAGAATGGGGTAAAGCAATTAAGAAGAGGGTGTGGCAGACGTTTTTAGCGCAATTTTCAGGCTTTCACCTGCTTTAATATGAGTATTCTGCATTCCATTTAAACGCATAATTTTAGCAACGGTTGTGCCATGTTTTAGCGCTATTTTATAAAGACTTTCATCTTTTTTTATTGAGTAATTTACCAAATGAATAGCGGGTTTGGTCTTTTTTGCTATGGTATATCGCTTAGTTTTATTTTGTGGCTTATAAGATGCTGTAATAATTGGCGATTGCTGTCGAATTAAACGATGTAGTTTACTTGCATAACGACGTGGTAAGACTATTTTCTTGGATAAATGAGGATTCGTTATGCCATTTTTAAAATTACGATTTAACTCTGCTAAGGTTGATATGGGCAAATCGGCGGCAAGTGCAACTTTTTTCAAATTCACTGCTTTATTAACCACCACTTGCATTATTTTCGGTGACGTTGTTACCACGGGTAAAGTCAGATTATAAGCATGTGGGCGTAATAAAATTTCACGATAAGCCAAAAGCTCCGCAATATAATCTTGTGTCTGTTTTGATAAATTGAGATGCCAAAAATCAGTAGGTTTGCGCAAGTAACGGTTTCTCAGCATTTCTCGTTGTACTTTTTTAACCCCCTCCTTATAGCTAGCCAATGTAAGCGTCCAATCACCATTAAATCGATGATTTAAACTTTGCAATTTATTCAATGCTGCACGGGTCGATGCATAAACATCCAATCGTGCATCATAAGTACGTGTTTGGCGTAATCCTAACTGCCTGCCCTCATTCGCTTTAAATTGCCATAGACCGATAGCTCCAGTGTTTGACTTAAGATCATTGTTATAAGCACTTTCCACCATTGGCAATAAAGCCAACTCGGTAGGCATTCTGCGTTTATTAAGCTCCTGTAAAATGAAGTGTAAGTATTTTCCTGAGCGTTTAAAAATATGATTTAGATGATCAGGATTGCGCGCGTGATGATCCAAGAATTTTTGCACAACAGGCTTTTCATTATCAGAACTTAAGCGATACCCTGTTGTAATACGCGCCCATAGACTGTTTCTACTGGTTTGTTGAACGCTACGCGCTGATTTTTTATCCGAATAGAGTCGATTTACTTCACGTTCAAATGCGCTCAGCTTTATTGGCTTTACAAGCACTTTTTTAGAAACTTGGCGAGATATAGTGGGTTGTCTATGAGCAATAGAAATGCTGGGGGTGACTACTGCTTTGTTTGTGCTCAGCTTTGTTGGCTTTGCAAGCGCCCTTTTAGAAACTTGACGGCGAGTGGCGACCGCTTTGCGCATGACAATCTTACGGTTTTTTGTTTTTCTATTATTATAAGTTGCACGCCTAATCTGAGGATGAATTCTTTTTTGTATTCTTGCAGGTGCCTTTTTCTGCACTCTTGAGTTGTTTACTGCATAGTTGCCCAGACCTAATTTTTTTGCCAGTGCATCAATCTCAGCATCTAACTGAATTCTTTTTAGCAAATGCTCAGTACTAGATGAATCAACAAAGCTAGATTGCTTATATTGTCTTTGTCGCGCTCCTGAAAATGAAACATAATGCACGACAACTTTGCCGTTAGTTGTGCTCGCAGATGTTGCTTTCCCCCCTGAAATAGTACTACAGCCCACGCCTCCTGTAACTGATAAGGCAGCTGAAATAGCTAATGCTAGTCTTTGTTTTACAACCATTTTTATCCCCTTTAATATTCTTCATACAAGATAATTGTAGCCCACAACTATCTGTTATCATTGCTTATACTCTGTAAGCTTTCGCTATACAATCCTCCAAATTAAGAAATGAAGTGTTACTTTAATGAGCTTTATGCTAGCTTAATATACAGACACAATCAATCATAAGTAAAATTTAACTATAGATAAGTTAATCACCTGAAGATTATGATTAAAGCAGAGGGGTTAAATAAGAAGTAAAAAACCTGTTTATAATGGATTCTATTGGTGCTGTTGTATAGCCATTATTAGAGCTTGTTACAGTAACACTCGTGCTGAGTGATAAAGTTGTTATCAGTAAAATATTGCTGATTGTAACGGATTCTGTTGGTACTGATTTATAGCGATCAATTTAAACTGGGACTGCAATTTGGCTAAATCGTAGGTTGGGTTAGTTTATTAAGCGTAGCGAAATAACGTAACCCAACAATTAATCTTAAAATCTGTTGGGTTACGTTGCCTCACTAGCTCGGCAAGCTAACCCAACCTACGCAAGCCTGTCCCGCTTTAATTTACGCAAAGAGGTGATATATTATCAAGC
>DRMS01000417.1 GCA_011322515.1 Leucothrix mucor | reverse complement strand
TTGGCTCTCCCGCGTGGGCAGCCAGTTCCATACGCTCTATCTCACGAGGTCGAGTTAAAAAAGCCGCTGTGCAATCCAGCCTAGGACAAGCTCAGCCAGAATTAACCCAAGCTGAGTTCGAAAATCCTTTCGGTGGTTTTGGTGGTACACGTAACAATCATAAAGTTGCCAGCCATGAGCAATCCAATGTACTTGGTTTTTTGGCAGAAGAAGGCTTGTTAACAGCAAGCAGTGAATCAAGTAGCCTAGTGACTGGTAATGAAAATCGCAAAGAGTTTTTAGGATTTGCAGTAGGATATACAGCATGTGTTGCTGGTGCAATTTATAATGGAAAGCCCCTAAAAGCTGTTAGCACCACTACCACCACCAGCACCAGCACCACCACCAGCAACAGCAACATCATAACCAACACCAACACCCTTACTAATCATCATCTGCTTTATCAAACTGGAAGTGTCGCCATAGTTAATACGACAAAATCTAATAACGCTAAAGAGGCATGTATTACCCCGCCCACGCCTACGCCCACATCAATTCCCACCTTATCTCAATGGGGACAATATTTATTAATGTTGCTTTTGGGTATTGTGGGCTTTAAATCACGACAGTGGCGAGATAAAAAAAGCTAATTCACTTATATTTTAGCTTGTTTTAAGCCATATCGTTACCCACAAGTCTCAGAACCGCAGTAGATCAGGCTTTCTAATTGCCCTAAATCAACACCCCTTACATCTTTTTTTGCTAAAACTGCTCTAGGCGGTCTGATATATGCATAAACCAATCACTAATTGAGCGGGGACAAATACTCTCTCTTGTCCAATCAGAGGCTCTTTTGCAAAGTCTTTGTGCTTGCTCTAGAGGGTCTTCTGCTAAAGTAAAATCAGGATCACTAGCGCGCATCCAGCGCTTTGTTCCTTTTTCACTTAAAATACCTCCAAGCCGTACGCTCATATGTAAAATACCAAACATACGCAGGTATGCATACGCCATTTCTAAATCATAACCATCAGAAAAAAGCGGTAAATAGTCATGAATAAGTTGGTTTTCGATTTCTGGATGATAGGGTACAATTTCATCACACAATAACCAGACAACATCATCAAGCCTGTTTCTTGCACAGCAATGCTCCCAGTCAAACCAAGATATATCCCCCTTAGTTCCAAGCATTGCATTTCCTGGCCGAGCATCCCATTTGATAAATCGAGGGCGCATAATAGTAAGCAAATCAAAAATTTCATCCAAGGGAGGATAAGGACATTCAATGTCCAAGTAGTGACCAATAACTGCGGGTTGCTCAATAAAATTATTAAGCCATCTATTGTTGTAACCTAATAAGGGAACAGCTTGATCTAACCCTGCCTTTTCTGATGCCTGATGGATATCAGCTAAACTATCCAACGCTTTTCTCATTAAACTGTTATATTTTTTCTCAGAAGAATTTTTTATGGCTTCTGATAGTCGAATGCCTTGTAAATCTTCTTGAATTAGAACAGCCCCATTAAATGCTTTAACTTCGGGGATATAAGGGGTGAAAGGGGCTAATGTTGTTAACACTTGGTGTTCTAATAGTGTTCTTCCAGTATCTCCTCTACGGGTTGCAATGACGGTACTATTATCATCTAAGTATAGACGACAAGCACTACGTTGCTCCCCGCCTGGGAATTCACTATTAATTACTGTTTTATTGAGGAGAGTTTCACAGACATGAGATAAGCTTGAAATGAACCACTTTCTATGTTGTTGATAATCTGGGGATGCACTTTTTATATAAGCAGATTGATTACGATTGGTAGGCGTATTTTTGTCTGATACATAAGTTGTTTTTTTATTGTTTATTGCAGAGGCTTTAGTGTCAGGGAACTGCTGCCAACTAAATGGGAGATCATCGTTTCCGCCGTCAAGATAGTCAGGAAAAAAGGTATTGCATTCATGGGGTGGAGTAAATTTTGACATGATCAATTTGAGTAACGTTATAAAGTTTGGGGTATATAAATTTTAGTTCCTATTTGAAAAAGAGCCTTCTAATGAAGTCTAACTATATTTTTTGCATAGAAGTCACCCATAAATAGTTAGAGCTGGTTATCTATAGTTATGACTCAATGGCTACCAACTTAAGGCGGAACAAATAAAGTCTTAACAAATAACCCGTACCCTTCGACAAACTCAAAAAAGCGCTTCCTGAGCTTGTCGAAGGGTACGGGAGAATAGCATAAATATTAACTATCTCGCCTTAATTTGGTAGCTGATTTAATCGACTTAAACAACAATAAATCTAACATTTTTCTTGTTTACTTTCCAATCTTCTGCGTTCTTGTTGCGTAGCCTGCTATGTGCCTTGAAGTTCGAAAAAAGCCATCGAAAAATTTGTTAGATTTATTATGACCTCTTACTTAGCTGCCACGTTTATAGCTACCATAAGCACCATTGGTACCGTAACCTCCGCGATTTGACCCGCCGCGTTTAGAGCCTCCGTTGTTGCCGTAACCTCCACGATTTGATCCACCGCGCTTAGAGCCTCCGTTGTTGCCATAACCTCCGCGATTTGACCCACCGCGTTTAGAGCCTCCGTTGTTGCCGTAACCTCCACGATTTGACCCGCCGCGCTTAGAGCCTCCGTTGTTGCCGTAACCTCCACG
>DRMS01000416.1 GCA_011322515.1 Leucothrix mucor | reverse complement strand
GTGTATTGTTTTTCATAATATTCTTCTCTTTCGAAGGGTTAGTTATAATAAGTTTGCTTATTTTTAATAAACGCTATTTTGTTTTTTCTGGATGCAGTTTAATTACTATTTTCTTAGACATTAAATCCGCTTCCTTTTTTATTAATGGCAAAATTATTTAAACCTGTCAATAATTAATTTAATTTTTATTTTAAATTAATCCATTATAAACAGGCGCAAAAATACATTTAATTTATTAATAAATTAAAAATAAATAGTGCAATAGATTATTTAATTAATAATGTTTTCTAGACGCTATTTAGCCTAAATACATACATTAATATTCTGCCAATTAAAATAATAAATTATTAGCAAAATTAAGGAATAGAACATTCCTATCGTTTATTAAACAGATGGTGGGTGTAGCTCAGGAGAAATTGAGCGAGTATAGAAATAGGCGAACACTGCGATAGGTTCACTACTATAAAGAGCTATTGGAAGTAATAAAGATACCGATGAAAGCGCGGGTAATTGTGCACACGCTGTTGCGCATTTTACCTTGCAAAGTGTATTTTTCGCGTTTTCCCCAGTATCGCAATGATCAGAGTCCACTACGATCCCATCAGGGGATTTTGAGTCAGAGGATATTAGCAAAGTTTGGCTCATTGTATGTGTATGATCCATAGCAGAAGGCATTGCCATCAATCCCATTGAGGGAAACAATGCATTTAGTATGAAAATAAAAAGGAGTAAACGAGCCATGTAAAAAAATAAATCCTATATAAATTTGATGATAGAAGCGTAGTAAAAAATATCCTTGTTGTCTACGTATACGCAAAACTTACAATCGAGGATGCAAATAGATTCAAAGCGTTGTAATTTTGTTCATGAGTAATTGCTATTGTTAAGAACGTGCACGAAACAACGTCCCGATCTCTAACTTGCTTTTTTATCCCAGCTTGGATGGTCTCATTCGTTGCGTAGAGTGACTATGCGCCTCATGAGTTCATCCAATCTGAAATAAAAATTCTGCGTTAGAACTTCGGGAAGCTATTCCGTGCATGCTCCTTAGTTTCTCTATAGTTTTTCACATAAATAATTGCACCCTTCGACTCCGCTCAGGGTACAGCTCCCTGAGCGGAGTCGAAGGGTGCGGAAATTTAATCCATGAATGTCTATATATCTCTATGGCAATGACTATCAGAAAAACTGCCATCATCACTTAACAACCGTCCGAACAACTTTAATAATAATTTCCACACGACGGTTCTTTGCTCGTCCGTATTCCGTCTGATTAGATGCAATCGGGCTACTTTCTCCCTTGCCATCAAGTCGCATGATATGACGACTAACGCCCAGATTTTGCAAATAATCTGCAACAGAGTTTGCACGCGCTAATGACAGGGCTAGATTTGACTGATCGTTACCCACATCATCGGTATGTCCGACTATTTGTAGCCCTTTTACTTTCATACTGCTGGCTTGTATATCATAGGCAAGTTTGTTTAATCTGTTTTGCCCCCTAGTGGTCAGTTGTGCGCTACCTGTATTAAAGTTTGAGCCACCTGAAAGTGAGCTGTGAATCAGTTGTATTTTTGGCTTTTTAATAACAAGCGGCGCAGGTTTTGGTTTTTGAATAACCACAGGTTTTGGCGCTGGTTGATAAATAACTTTCACAGGTGCTGGTACAGGCTTCGGTGCTGGCTGGTAAATAATTTTTCTAGGTGCTGGTGCAGGCTTGGGTGCTGGCTGGTAAGTAATTTTTCTAGATACTGGTGCAGGCTTGGGTGGAACATAGGCAGGTATTGGCTCAAGCCGTGGTGTTGCTTTTTTATTATCTATTTTTTCAACAATGCTATGACGATTTCTCTGTAGTGGTCGCCAGTTCAGACCTAAATTATAATGTGCTACATCTTTATCATAGCGCTCATATTCTGCACGAAGATTGACATTATCAGACAGTGCATATTCTGCGCCTGCGCCCATAAATAAAGAAATATCATGTAGTTGTTTACTGCTTACTTCTCCTTTATCTTTGGTGGTAAATTTCGCTATGCCTAGTTTTGCTAAAGGGCGAATACCTGCAAATTTAACCATTGGTTTATAGACACCCGCAATACCGATAGCTTTGTAATTGACGCTACCTGACTGGCTATTGCTTTTTAAATCTGCATCGCCAAGATCTGCCCAGAAGGCTTCTAATCCTGCATCTTTGGTGATATTCACGCCTGTGTATAATTTTTTAGAGGTCGCTTGATCATCCGTTACATGCCAATTATCGCTACCCTTGGGGGTTAAGGTGCTTTTCCCTACAGCACCACCGATATACCAGCTTTCTTGCCAGCTTTGTGCTTCATCTGCATAGCTTCCTAAAGAAAGTGAGGCTAGCGATACCATTAATGTTAGTTTTATTAATTTCATAATATTATTCTTATTTTTATTAAAATCATCACCCATAGAGCATGAAAAGTTATAGGGTGGATAGCGGTAACACATCCACCCCGCATTTCATATCTAGCAAAGATTATTATTCTTGTTTTGATTGAAAAACTAAAGTTTTCACTCCTGACCGTCTTATTTTTTAAAAAATCTGCGCATGAGTAAAATATTTAATGCCATTAGCAATAAAACAAAAGGGGAGCTACTACCGCCACTGCCTTTTAAAACGGTCGTCACTTCATTCTTTTCCTTCTCACCTGTTGCTTCTAACTTAATATTAACCGTCGCCACTTTCTCATCACTACCCTTTAAGCTTGAGCCGATCATTAATGACTTCGTTTCACTAAACTCTGCTACTTCAAAATCACACTGCCAATTTCCTTGGCTATCTGCAACAGTGGTGCAGGTCTCTAATGCAATACCTGTTTTTACTGTGACCTTCGCTAAGGGATCGGTTGTGCCTTTAACAGCAATAGTCGTACCTGAAATCAATTCATCTTGTGGTGGTGATGCTATTAGTAATGGTTTTGCAGGAACGCTAATCGCTAGCTCCGCTAATTTTTTCAAACCAGACGTGGTTTTTGCCTCAATAACCAGCTTATGCGGTCCACCAATGGGCAAATCTTTAATGGTACAATGCCAGTCCCCTGTTGCGCTCGTTATTGCGCTACAACTTTTATCACCAACGGTTGCAATAATAGTGCTATTTGGCACGCTTTTACCTGTAATTAAAGCAGACGTTCCTGCGACCGTTGAGTTATCTTCAGGAGTAGTGACTTCTAGTAACGATGGTAGCTTGATATTAAGTGTAGCTGTTTTTTTATCGACCCCAGTTAACTCAGAAATAATAGTCAGCGTTTTCGTTTCATCCATTTTTTTAATTGGAAATTCACAATTCCAGTCACCTTTAGCATCAGCATCAACACGACAAAATTCGCCTGTTTCGCCTGTAGAAACCGTCACTAATGCGTGTGGTTCCGTTGTTCCTGTGGTGGTTATTGTCTCAGATAAAATCAATTCATTTTGCTTTGGCGAGGTAACCACTAAAGGTTTTTCTGGCACGCTAATATCCAGCTCTGTTGATTTTATTAAGCCATCTGTAGTTTTCGCACTCACAACTAATTTTTGTGGACCGCCAACGGATAAATCTTTTAGCGTACAACGCCAGTCCCCTGTTTCTGAAGCAATTGCTGTACAGCTTTTATTCCCAACGGTTGCAGTGATAACCGCATTCGCTACGCTTTTACCTGTCATCAATGGTGATGAACTTGCAACGGTTGTCTTATCCTTTGGGTTGGTTACCTCTAAAATTGAGGGGTGTTTTGTGATAACCGTTGCGGTTTTTTTATCAACTCCTGTTAGTTCTGAGGTGATCGTTAATGTTTTCGTCTCGTCGGCTTGCTTGATTTGAAAGCTACAACTCCAGTCGCCTTTATTATCCGCCATAACGCTACATGACTCGCCTGTAACACCTGTCGAAACTTTGATTTTTGCCTTTGGATCTGTTGTTCCCGCTACTTCAATCGTTGCCGCTTCGATTAATGCATTTTGTTGCGGCGAAGTAACGACTAATGGCTTATCAGGAACTGTAATTTCTAGCTGCTCTGTTTTAATGGTGACGCCATCCACCCCTTCTGCTTTTACGCTTAGCAATTGTGGACCACCAATGGGTAAATCAGCAATGGTACAACTCCATTCCCCTGTCGCGCTTGTGATTGCACTACAGCTTTTATCCCCTGCGGTTACGGTTATTTTTGTCTTAGGTAAGCTAGTTCCTACAATTAATGGAGCGCGTCCTGTGACGGTGCTTTTATTTTTAGGAGCGGTAATAACTAAGGTTAATGGCGGTGTTTTGAAGCTGCTAGAGACTTTGCTTTCATTGTCTGCATGATCCGTTGAGGTCACTTCCAGAGGATAGGTTTTATCTAAAATAAGCTTATCAACTTTACAATTCCAGTCACCCTCCGTGCTTGCTATTGCGGAGCAATGGTTATTGGCATCAATTTGCACCTTAATAGCAGATTCAGGATCAGCCGTCCCTGAAATGGTTGCTTCTTTTTCTGCAATCACTTGGTTAAGTGTTGGCGTGGTGATAACAATAGAATCAATCTGCGTATCTTTTTGAAAGGATTTAGTCGCTATTGAAGTATAATTTTTTGCATCAGTCGTTTTGGCACTTAGGCTAATATCACCCTCTGCCAATGTGCTAATATCAACCGCATCACTATTCCAAACGCCTTGGGCATTGGTAAGTGTCGTTGCGGTAACTGTTTTATTATTTTTATCTGTAAACACCAGTGCAACATTCAGATTGGGTGTTGCTGTTCCTGACGGTTTAACAGCCGTTTGCTCTGCCGTATTAACAATATCATCCGTTGCAATATTGCCTTGAATAGTAACGGGTACCACAACACCAATAAATGCCTGAGCTGCATTACTTAGAGTATAAACTTCATCCAGAATTAAAATATTGATAATGCGCTCATCAAGATCAGGAGTTGCGCTTGTGTTCTCATAGCGAACCGCTTTTAGAGCAGTTTTATAATCTTCTACAGAAGCCCCGCCTGTTAAAACCAGCTTG
>DRMS01000415.1 GCA_011322515.1 Leucothrix mucor | reverse complement strand
TTGTCCTAATCGACTGAATACAAGCAAATAACGCCACAACATTAGCCTCATCAAAGAATCCATAAGCACTTTCACTGTGTAAATCGGTAAAGGGTGATTCAAAAATATGCTTCACTTCTAGCACACCGTTATGCGTTAAATAATCCACGATCTGATTGACAAAATTAATTTGCTCTGCGGTGTATTCGCCCTCATCCAAAAAACCACTAAAAGCAGCCTTTGCTGCTTCTCTATCCATCCCCACTAGCTCACGGATAAAATTACCTAGAGGCTTGCTCTCTAATACCTTTTCACGATAAGCATCCCGTTCAGTCATGCCACTGGCATCAAAAAGTAAGCCTTCTAAAATATCCAAATCTATTGGAGTGATCGGTTTATTTCGTTTTATTTTTTGAATCGTCAAGTGATCTTGATGTTCCTGAATATAGCGCTCCGTTTTCTTACGGTACTGCTCAAGGTCAATATGCGTCGCACCATACTCTGTGGCTTGTTCTTGGACTTCTAACGCAGAGTCCTCAAAATTGCTATACACCACCTCTTTTTCAATTTTATCTAATACTTTAATTAAGTTGCGTAATTGACGGCGTAGATTCTCTAAGGTCGGTAAATCAATAGCTTTCCAAAACTCAAGGGTTTGAATCTGTTGGATTAGCGTTAACTGAGCCGCCACTTCGGGTACATTTGTTTTAGTCTCTAACTGTTGCCCTAAATGCATCACACGATTTCTGGCATTCTCTGCAATAGAGCCTTTTTCAAGCTGAGATAGTTGCATTGTTAGCATCAAATGATCAAAGCGATTCGCCAACTCATTATTTAGCTCTTCGCCATTAAATTCCGCCGCCTCTGTTGGCAAGGTAGAAAGATAGGTTTCCAGCTTGGTATGTTTACTGTCGTCAATGATTTCCCAATAATCACGCGCAACAAATGGCTCTACATAGCGGCGCTTTGGACGAACAATAAAATTCTCCAAGTTCATACCGCTAACGTGGTGATGTAGCATATCGAGTTGATAACGTCTTACCTCATCCAATGCCTTTATCTCATCGTCTTCTAAATCTTGTTTCATTTGTTGTGCAATTAAACGACTTACTATCACCCGTTTCTCAAAAATTTGCGCCCCTAATGGCTTGGCATGATGATCAGGCAAGCCGTCAGGGTTTTGGTTAAAAAACTCAAAGTTCTGGCAATAATCAAACACCTTAAAGCCTTTTTTATGATCATTAGGCGCGAACAAATTAGGACAAAGTCGCGTACCTCGCCCGATCATTTGGGTAAACTTCACTTTTGAGCGAATCACCTTAAAGAACACCAGATTAACCACTTCGGGGACATCTATACCCGTGTCCAACATATCCACCGAAATCGCAATACGGCAATCGGGGTTGTTACGATCAAACGGTTTATTTTCCACCGAAAACTCATCAATCAAGCTCTGTGCATAACGATTTTTATAAGTAATCACTTGCGCCAATTTGCCATTGAATTTGGGGAAGTTTTTATCAAAGACTTTCTGTAAAAACTCCGCATGATCATTATTAGCAGAAAATATAATCGTTCTGCCAATCACATCGCCCCCTTCCACATGCACCCCGCCTAATGCATCGTGGCTAAACAACTGAGCAAACATTTTATTAGCGGTATCCTCATTAAATAAAAACTTATTAAGCTCCGTGGGTAATACCTCATCACGATCACTTAACGGCTCTTTTTCTTCCCATTGCGCTTGGTCATCCTTACTTAGCGCATCGTATTGAATGCCCTCACGAATAAACTGCGTACTCACTGATATTTTTTGTGGCGGGACTAAAAACTTCTCCGCATAAGCGCTTTTGTCTTCATAAGCATAGGTTGGCAGTCCGTCTTGGAGATCAAAAATGCTATAAGTGTTTTTCTCAATATCATCCTTAGGCGTTGCGGTTAAGCCCACCAAAAAGCTATCAAAATAATCAAATATTTGACGATACTTGTGATACACCGAACGATGCGCCTCGTCAATCACCACCAAGTCAAAATGCCCCACGCCAAATGGACGCTCATCGGCATCACGATCTAACAGGTTTTTCATCGTTGGATAAGTGGCAAAATACAAGCGGTCTGTGACATGCCCTTTTTCAATAGCCGAATCTAAAATAGAGCAGCTAATACGCGGTAACAAACTGACAAAGTTCTTTTTCGCTTGAGTGAGGAGTGCATTACGGTCTGCCAAAAACAAGACATTTTTCACCCAGCCATACTTAGTCATTAAATCGACCAAACTAATCACCGTGCGGGTTTTACCCGTGCCTGTTGCCATCACTAACAAGGCTTTGCGTCCCTTGTCTTTTTCAAATAAGGTGAGAATATTGGTAATCGCCGCTTTCTGATAATGACGGTTAGAAATAGCATCGTTAATCTCAGCAATAAAACCACCGCCTTGTGCATTATTCGCAAAAAAGGAGTGTTGTTGCGTGCTACGTTTTAGCAACAGCGCTAATTCATTTTTACTATAAAACCCCTCCACAGAACGCGGCGGATAATGCTTATCATCCCACAAACGTGTTTCATAGCCATTGCTATAAAAAATAATCGGGCGCTGTTCAAACTGTTGCTCTAAACAATCCGCATATAATTTTGCTTGATGTTTCCCCGCTTCAGGATTAGTAGCGGTACGTTTCGCCTCGACTAAAGCCAGAGGCTTGCCATTATCACCCCATAACACATAATCAATACGACCCTTACCGTTAGGGTTTGCCTTAGAAATGGGCATACCTGCAACCTCATACTCTCGGTCGTTCTTATTATTTAACGCCCAGCCCGCTTCATGCAATAACACATCAATAAGATAAGTGCGAGTTTCCTCTTCATTGTATTGATGCGTGTCAGGCTGGGTTTTAGATGCTTGTTTTGCCTGTTCAATTTGAGCCAGCAATACCTTGTTTTCAGCATTTAACTCGGCATTTTCTGCCAACGCCTTCGCCGTATCTTCACGTTGTTTTTGATCTTTCTCCGCCAGTTGTTTTTCTAACGCTTGGATTTTTTTATGCGTCGAGACAATCTCAGCAAGGGCAACAGAAACCGTTGCTTGTATAAGGCTCTCATTAAATGCAAACACCTCAAAACTAGCGCGGTCAATGGTTGGCGCGTAAGTACGTATAAACCAATACAACACATGATGTAGCTCTTTCACACTTTGCAAAGCAGCACGTTGAGACGGCGCTACTCTGCCATGTACCGCCTCGTTACCTGTTTTTATAATTAATTTAAGCTTAGGAAATAAAGCAGGGGATAAGTTTTGTTTAAAGTCACGCTCATGGATAAGCGTCATTAAACTACTGTTGTGCTGCGGTTTTTGAATCCAATTGTCAATTTCAAAAACCGTATTAACCATCAATTCCAAGGCATTGCGCGCATAAAAAGCCGCCGTTCGCGGGTCAGTTTTAACCGCAGCCTCCGCCTTGGTTGCCCTATCTTGTAACTCACTCATTGACGACCACAGTGACATAAATGCAAAATTACTTTGCGGTTTTAACAGTTTATTAGTGTTGTCACTATTGGGCATAGCGCTTCCTATTTTAAGTAGGCGGAGGTAAGCAATTCATCTACGAGTGATTATTACCCATCTTCTCAAAAAATGCACTTTTTGGTACATATTAACTTTGATCTGCTCAGAAATAGCGTTTTTTGAGAAGATACGAATGAAAAAATTGCATTCCCACGTTGGAGCGATGGGAACGATGGGAACGATGGGAACGATAAAATTATGCTCTATGTATGACAAATACAGGCATTTACACTACAATACGACAACAAACAACCACAAAAGAATTACCTATTATGAAAACTGATATTATAAGTGTACGTATTGATCATGACGCTAAAATTGCATTCAATCAGATCTGTGACGATATTGGTCTTAGCTCTTCACAAGCCATTAAGTTATTTACTAAAGCCGTTATCAACTACGGAGGTATTCCCTTTGAGTTAAGAAGACCGCAGCCCAATAGAATAACCATACAAGCCATAGAAGAACTGGAGCAAGGTGGAGGGCATAAAACTCACTCAACACAGGGTTTATTTAATGAATTAGGTTTAGACATTCCAAATGCTTGATATTGTCTATTCTAGCCAGTTTAAAAGAGACTTTAAGAAAGCAAAAAAATTACCTTTTGAAGATTTGAAGCAGTTATTTGATGTCATTTCTGTTTTAGAAAAAAATAAAACGTTAGATCAAAAATATAAAGACCATTTGCTAACAGGAAATTGGAATCAGTTTCGAGAGTGTCACCTAAAAGCAGACTGGTTGCTTATCTATCAAATACAAAATAATGAATTGCAATTAGCTCGGCTGGGTTCTCATAGTGAGTTATTTTAATTTAGATTAAAACTTTGCTCGTGGTTCAGGCAGTCTCCTAGCATCCACCGTGCAATTGATGCTGGAGCATCAAAAACTGCATTCCCACGCTGGAGCGATGGGAACGAGAAAGATGATAATAAGAGAATTAAGCGGGTGCTTTGAGTTCGCCTTTGAAGGCTTTTTGGCTTAAAGAGTTGAAATTTTCTTCATATTTAGATTTAGCTAGAAGTAGGCTTTTCTTTTGAGTCTGGATATTGGTGATAATTTTGTGGAATTTGACTAATTTTTTATTTGAAGGACTAGGTAATTTATAGGAGGTGACATCTTTTGGTGAGATATGAGGAACGGTTGTTTCTGTAATCATTGAGTGTTTTAAAAAAGCTTGCTGGTTTAATGCGTAATAAAAAAAACAAGTATCTAGTTCATTTCTCCCTCTTACTCTCATTACCCGTTGCAACAACAGAGAGGGAAGGTCTTTTTCTTGAATTTGAGCAATTTTAAATCCAGTTGAAATCCAAGGTCGATCCATTGCAATTACAATATCACCTTTATTTAGCTCATACTTTTCCAACTTTTTTTCTTGAATATAGTTCCAATAAGCGACATTTTTCCAAAGAATTCTATCAGGAAATATATTTATTCCTCTGCATAATTTCACATCTCTAGGATTTTCAGAATATTCCTTACTCTTAAATGCAAAGCCTGCCAATAGATCGGCTTTTTCTCCAAGGTTAGTCTCCTCCCACCCCTTCGGATTAGTAACAGGATCACCAAACATTTCAATAAAGACAGACTGGGCGAGTTGATTGAGTTCTTGCTCCAAACGCTGGCAGTTTTTACGCAGTTGATCGGCTTTTTCTAAGACGGAAGCAATGTATTTTTGGGTTTTTAGTGGGGGGAGTGGGATTTTTAAAGAAACAAGGTGTTTTCTACTAATATGAGGAATTGTAGCACCTGTACAGTTTGATCTTAGTTCAACAAACTTACCCTGTAAAAAACGACCGAAATATTCGGTATTTACTTTTTTTATATCAAAAGAAATTCGAGCAAGTGTTGAGCCAATAAATCCACTTTTTTTGAATCCAATAGTTCCAGCATTAGCACCATCCCATGCAATAATAACATCCGTTTTTTTAGCTTCAATACCGCTAACATCATCTGTATATTTAATATTATTATCATTCCGCAAATCTTCAATTTGAAGATAACGTACAGAACTCTTCGTTTTGCTATTAATAGTGTTATGCTTTTTCCCTTTTTTTATTGTAATAAAAGAAGATAATTCTACCTTTGTCCAACTCACAACAACCCCTCCAACTCAACCACCCCATCCGCCATTTTCTTCTGTAAGTCTTTAATCCGCTCTAATATTACTTCTGGCTTGTCATACACGATCTCTTCATACACCACTTCTTTATAGCGATTAAGGCTTAAATCATAATTATTTTCTTTTATCTCTTTTACAGGTACTAAAAACGATTGTTCGGTGCGCGCTCGCTTTGCCTCTTCGCTATTATCTCTTTTTAAACCCTGAAATCGTTGAATAATATCAGCACTATTATTTTGTTCGTGGCTGGCGGTTTCACCTTCTTTGGTGAGTGGGTTACGTTTGTCATCTAGCGAGTAGCCATCGGCTTGCATGTCATAAAACCAGACTTTATCCGTTCCGCCTGAGTTGGTTTTGGTAAATATAAGTATCGCGGTGCTAACGCCTGCATAGGGTTTAAAGACACCAGAGGGCAAGGAGATGACCGCTTCGAGTTTTTGCTCAGAAACTATTTTTTCACGGATAGTTTTATGTGCTTTGGTCGAGCCAAATAACACGCCATCAGGGACGATCACAGCGGCTCGTCCTCCTGTTTTTAGGAGGCGTAAGATTAAGGCTAAAAATAAGAGTTCTGATTTTTCGGTGGGCTTTTTGGCGTTGCTATTGGTGGTTTTTTTCTTTGGTGTTTTGCCCAAGGCGCGCAGTAAATCGGGCGCAATAATGTCAAAGTCTACACTGCCTTTAAACGGTGGGTTTGCCAGTATCAGGCTGTAGGCTTCTTCGATATTGTTCTCGCCTTGGTCTTGCAGGCTGTCGCGTTTGTGTACCGCGGGGTTTTCGATGCCGTGCAGGAGCATATTCATTGCACCAATGCGTAACATACTGCTGTCAAAATCGTAGCCTGTGAACATGCTGTTATTAAAATGCTGGCGGTTGTGGGCTTTATTGATGTCGGCTTTATGTTCGCGCTCGACATAATCAATCGCTGCCATTAAAAAGCCACAAGTGCCCGATGCGGGGTCACAAATAATCTCATCCATTTTGGGTTGCATCAGTTCGACCATCATGCTGATGATATTGCGCGGGGTTCTAAATTGCCCGTTTACGCCTGATTGTTGTAGCTTGCTGAGTAGGTATTCGTAGAGATCACCTTTGGTGTCTTTGTCTGCCATGTCGATGCCGTCGAGCAGTTGCACCACTTGGTCAAGCAATTTGGCGGAGGGAATCATAAAAATAGCATCGTGCATATGCTCGGCAAAGCTGCCTTGCTGGTGTAGATTTTTAATCTTGGGAAAAACTTGGTTTTGCACTGTCTCGAACATCACATCAGGGTCGTTATCTTTAAAGTTTGACCAACGAAGTGCTTGTTCGTCTTGGTTGAAAATAGGGTGCTTAATGGTATCGCCCGTGGCTTGTGCTAATCGTTCGGCGGTACGCTGGATTTCATCAAGGCGGCGAATAAAGAGCAGGTAGGATATTTGCTCAATAACAGAGAGTGGGTTAGTCACGCCACCTGTCCAGAACATTTCCCATACTTGGTCTATTTGGTTGCGAATTTTTCCTGTGAGCATTAGTGATCCTTCGAGGATTTTTATAGTGATTAAGGTGGAGCTTGTAATAAATCTATAGTTTTTTACATAAATAATTACACCCTTCGACTCCGCTCAGGGTACAGCTCCCTGAGCGGAGTCGAAGGGTGCGGAAATTTAATAAATGAATGTCTATAATAAGCTAAACGAGCAAACTATTAGCGTGTCGATACTCTATCAAAATACCGTCCACGGTATAAAAGTCGCTTTTTTTGTAAGTCATCACTATCCTCAAATGCGGTTCTGCAATGCAGTACGTTATTACAAAGTAGCCCTTCATGTGCTTGTAATGTATGACGTAGTATGTAGGGGGAGCCTGTTTTCCAGAGTTGTTGGAGAAATTCTACGGCTTCTAAGGTTGCGCTGTTTTGTTGCCATTTTATATTGCGTGTGCGTGCTGAGTAGCGCATGTGCAACGCGCCCGTTGAGTGCAGTGAAAAAATGGGGCCTGTCTGTGCGGCACGGATTTCTTTGCCGTTGAGGATGTTGGCGGGGATTGTCATCGCATCGGTTTGCATAAAAGCGCGTATGTAGTCAGGGTTCTCATCACGCAAGAGAATATAGGCAATGTCAGGGTCAAGTAATAAGCTTTCACCACCTGATTTAGCGGGGTGTTCGCAATGTAATATGAAGCTGTTTATTTGTTGTTGTGAGGTGTTGTAATAGCCATCAGTATGCCAGCTCAAACGCTTATTAGAATAGGGGATGTATTGATGCTGATTAGGCTGTTTGCAAACGCTAATGGAGGTGAGTTTATCGTCATCAGAACAGAGGTTTTGGTCGAGTGTTTGTAGCCCAAAAAAACGTGCAAATTGGGGGATATTACGTTTGTTTTTTGTGGCTTCTGTAGCAGGATTATTCAGACGATAAAATCCCATATTGTATTGGTTGATTAAACCTTGTAAGGCTTTTATTTCGTTGCTAGTCGGTGTGGTTATATTATCAACACCAATAACTAGCTTATTAATATCATTAGTAAAATTTATTAGCTTGTGATTGCGCCATGTTTGATAAGCAGTATCATTGGAAAGTGCGTAAGGTGTACTGCTAATATCCATAATGATACTCGTGTTTATTGCGTAATTGATATATAAGAATAGGCTACTATACCTCATTCGTAGGCGCGAGATTTGGTGGAATAACATACCTACCTCTTAGTAGGTAGTACTAGGTGTTATTAACATCTCATGGGTGGGGTTTATTCTAATCGCATATCAGCATAAACTCTGCCAGATCTCGCGATAATGCGATTTTTAAATATTTGATGGGTTGAGTGTTCTTAAATGAGATAACTTAATCACTCAAGCCATAAAGTATCAATTTTTAGGAGGCATGATGGCTGACATGAAGAAATACCCAACGCCAATGTTGGACGTTCTAGAAGAAGGTGAATGGCCAAGTTTTATTACTGGCTTTAAAGATTTAAGAGATAACCACCCAGATGAGCGTATTCGTGGTGTTATTAACGGCCTAATGGGTCAGTTAGAGCATTCTTACGAGACTAAGATGGGTTATTGGAAAGGCGGAACAATTTCTGTCTTCGGATATGGCGGTGGAATTATTCCTCGTTTCTCTGAAGTGGGTGATGCCTTCCCAGAGTCAAGAGAATTCCATACGCTACGTGTTCAGCCACCTGCAGGTAACTTCTACGATACGAATATGCTACGTCAGTTAGCTGATAGTTGGGAAAAATGGGGTTCAGGGCTTCAAACGTTCCACGGTCAGACAGGTAACATCATGTTTATCGGTGCGGATTCTGCTAGTTTTCAGCCTTTCTTTGATGAAGTGAACGACTACGGTTGGGATCTCGGTGGTGCAGGTCCTTGTGTACGTACGGGTATGTCTTGTATCGGTGGCGCGCGTTGTGAGCAGTCTAACTGTAACGAGCAAGCGATTCATCGTCATCTTCAGAATAATTTTACTGATGATGTTCATCGTCCTGCCTTGCCTTATAAGTTCAAGTTTAAGATTTCTGGTTGTCCTAACGATTGTCAAAATGCAATTGAGCGTGCTGACTTTGCCGTTATTGGTACATGGAGAGATCACAAGAAAATAAATCAAGATGCATGGAAGGCTTTTGTTGCTGAGAAAGGTCGTGATTATGTGATGGATAACGTGATTACACGTTGTACAACAGGTAGTTTGTCACTGGGTGATGATGATTCATTGATTGCTGATGAGACTAACTGTGTTCGTTCAATGCATTGTATGAATGTTGTTCCTAAGGCAATTAGCCCAGGTGATGACAAAGGCGTTACGATCCTAATGGGTGGTAAGCGTACATTGAAGATTGGCGATCTAATGGGTATCGTGGTTGTTCCGTTCATGAAGCTTGAGACGGAAGAAGATTATGAAACGATGGTTGAGCTAGCAGAAGAAGTTATCGACTTCTGGGCTGAGAATGGTCTTGAGCATGAGCGTTGTGGTGAGATGATTGAGCGTATTGGCTTGGTTAACTTCCTTGAAGGTATTGATGTTGATCCAGATCCAAATATGATCAAACAACCCCGTAATGTTTCATACGCACGTATGGATGGTTGGGATGAGGCTGCGGAAGAGTGGTTTAATCGTAAACGTGAAGAGAAGTCTGCGGCTTAATCTCGTTATAGAGACCCCCAGTTAATATTAAATATTTAGCGAGAGAAGAGAGTTTCTCTCGTTGTTAAGAGATTAAGGAGATACATATGGCAGCTCCAAAAATGCGCGAGCCGATTGAGTCAGGATGTCCCGATGGTTTTCAGTACATGCATCCAACAATGCGTCGTAACTATGGAACATGGGATTATCATGAGGATGTGCAACCAGGTGTCATGGTTCACGTTGCTAAATATGGTGATGATAAAGTTTGGACGATCAAAGCAGGAACTCAGCGTATCCTTGACGTGTTTACTCTACGTGAATTAATGGATATTGGTGATGAGTTCGGTGATGGTTTTGTACAGTTTACTATCCGTTCAAATATCCAGTTTTTTGTTGATACAGAAGAAAAAGTAGCGCCTTTAGTGGCAAAGTTAGAAGATGCAGGCTATCCCGTTGGTGGAACACGTAACTCGGTTGCGTCAATTTCACATACACAAGGTTGGTTGCATTGTGATATTCCAGGAACCGATGCGTCAGGTGTTGTTAAGGCAATGATGGATGAGCTTCTTCCTTACTGGAGAGGCTGGGAAATGCCTAACCGTGTTCATCTAACAACCTCTTGTTGTCAGATTAACTGTGGTGGTCAAGGCGATATCGCAATTAACGTACAGCATACAAAGCCACCTAAGATTGATCATAGTCTTGTGGGTAATGTGTGTGAGCGTCCTTCGGTTGTTGCGCGTTGTCCTGTTGCTGCGATTCGCCCTGCAATGGTTGATGGTAAGCCATCACTAGAAGTTGATGAGAAAAAATGTATTTGTTGTGGCGCTTGTTACCCTCCTTGTCCTCCAATGCAAATCAATGACTATATGGATACGCAATTAGCGATCTGGATCGGTGGAAATCACTCTAATGCGCGTGGTAAGCCTACCTTCCAACGTCTTGTTGCAGCAGGTGTTCCAAATAATCCACCTCGTTGGCCTGAAGCGACCGCTATCGTTAAGAAAATTCTTGATATTTATAAGGCAGATGCGCGTGATTGGGAGCGCATTAATGAGTGGGTTGAGCGTATCGGTTGGCCACAATTCTTTGAGAAAACAGGATTGCCATTTACGAAGTATCATATTGATAACTGGCGCGGTGCTCGTGCGAATTTGAATTCATCTACGCATATCCGTTTCTAATTTAGTTTGGTTAAGAGGAGTTTAGGTTTTGACCTAAGCTCCTGCAAGCCTGATCTTTATAGATAGTTAGGTATTTTTATATGAAATTTACAGTAATGGTAAATGAAGGGCCGTATCAACATCAGTCATCTGATACCGCACTTCAATTTGTTCGCGCAGCATTGGCGAAAGGGCATGAGATTTTCCGTGTTTTCTTTTATCACGATGGCGTAAATAATGGCACACGTTTAAGTATTCCTCCTGGAGATGATCGTTTACTGCAAAAAGAATGGTCTGAGCTAGCGAAAGAGCATGATCTTGATATGGTTATCTGTATCGCGGCAGCACAGCGTCGTGGTTTAATGGATGCTAAAGAAGCAGAACGTCAAGGTTTAGACGCTAATAATATTATTGATGGCTTTCATATTTCAGGCTTGGGTCAGTTGATCGAAGGTGGAATTCAAAGTGATCGTACTATCGTATTTGGAGATTAATCATGGCGACTAAAAAATTCATGTTTGTTAATCGCAAAGCCCCTTATGGTACGGTTTATGCGCTAGAGTCTTTAGAAGTTGTTTTAATCGCTGCCGCGTTTGACCAAGATATTTCATTAGCATTTCTTGATGATGGTGTTTATCAGATTACAAAAGGTCAGGATACCACGGGTATTGGGCAAAAGAACTTTTCAAATGCGTATAAAGCATTAGGTGATTACGATATTAGCAAAATGTATGTCGAAAAAGAGTCACTAGAAGAACGTGGTTTAACCCAAGATGATCTGATGGATCTGGTTTGGGAAGATGAAGATGATGACTATGAAGAAAAGCCATCCATCATTATGGTAAACCGTGAAGAAATGGCTGCTGTTATGGCAGAGCAAGAAGTGACATTAAGTTTCTAAAAGGAGTGATGAAAAATGGCAATGCTACATATTGTAAATAAGTCACCTTTTGAAAAAGTGACATTTGAGTCTTGTTTAAATCATGTGTCAGCAGGTGATTCAGTCTTGATGATTGAAGATGCGGCAGTAGGCGCAGTAGACGGAACTGCATTTGCAGATGAACTGAAGTCAGCTATGACAAAAGTAAATGTCTATGTTTTAGCAGGTGATCTCACAGCACGAGGACTAAGCGAAGATAGATTAATTGATGGTATTAATACGGTTGATTATGCAGGCTTTGTTGATTTGACTACGGGTAATGAAACAATACAGAGCTGGTTATAATTGATGTTATTTTGGGGATAATACCCAGTATGACCAATAGTTAAACAGCGTAATTTTAATAGCAAATATAAGGAATGATTGACATGGCATCTATAGAAGTAGGCGGTCAAACAATAGAGTTAGACGAAGAAGGTTACTTAATTGATTTAGGTTCTTGGACTCGTGAAATCGGTGAAGCATTAGCAAAAGAAGAAGATGTTGAGCTAACAGATGAGCATTGGAACATCATTGACTTTTTACGTGAGTACTATGAAGAGTATCAAATTGCTCCAGCAGTACGTGTATTGACTAAAGCAGTTAAAAAACGTTTAGGAAAAGATAAAGGTAATTCTAAGTACCTTTATTCTTTATTCCCTTATGGTCCTGGTAAGCAAGCTTGTAAGTACGCAGGTCTACCAAAGCCAACAGGGTGTGTATAAGCTTTATTGAGGCTTTTATGCTTTAGCTAAAGATAATTGATCTTTAGCTGAAAAAGAGAATCGGAGCATGTTCTCCGATCTCTTTCATAAATTTATATTGATAGTTTTTTGTTTGTTCATCAGTTGCTCTCAGCTATCAACACGCGTGCCTGCTAGTACCTATGTGAATTTATGAAAGAGATAAATTTCAGGAGAGAGTAAAGTGTTCTTGAGTGTTTTTTTTGGTGTGATCTTTTGGATCGCTACCTTAGTTATGGTGCTAGGAATTGCATTTAAGGTTTTCATCTATTGGAAAACTCCAGCCCCTTTAAAAATTCCTACAACACCAGCCCCTTTGACTAAAAGAGGGGTATGGGTGAGGATGCTTAAAGAAGTTACGCTTTTTTACAGCCTATTCCGTTCCAATAAATTGCTGTGGGTGTTAGGGATATTATTTCATTATGCCTTAGCACTTATTTTACTGCGTCATGCTCGTTATTTCCAAGATCCCGTTTGGTTTATTGTTGAAATAGCACAACCTTTTGGCAAATACGCAGGTTTTTTAATGGTGATTGCCTTAATCGGTTTGTTATTGCGTCGTATTTTCATTGATAGAGTGCGCTATATAACCGCCCCATCGGATAGAGCAATGTTAGGCTTGCTGATTATGATTGGTGTGTCGGGCTTGCTGATGAAGTTTGTCAGCCACACGGATATTTTAATGGTAAAGTCCTTTTTTATAGGGTTGCGAACCTTTACCTTTAATCCATTGCCAGCGGATCCTATCTTAGTTGTGCATTTGTCGCTTGTTGCAACATTGATGTTGATATTTCCTATTAGTAAGTTATTACATGCTCCTGGAGTGTTTTTCAGCCCAACGCGTAATCAGGTTGATAATCCAAGAGAAAAACGTCATTTATCGGGCTGGGCTAAAGAGCTAGAAACGCAAGATAAACTGTATTTGCATGAGTTGGATAAATAAGGGCATACGTTATGGCAGATTATGAAATCCCAACAGTAACGGGCGACGATGGCATTGTTGATGTGCCTGCTCTGAAAGAAGGCACAATGGGGCATTTGCATGGCCCGTGGATATCAAAGCCTGAGTTTCAAAAAGAAATGGGCTTTCCAACTGATTTCGAAATGCCCGCAGGTGTTGAGAACTATGGAGACGCTGGCACATTAGTTGAAAACTGGAAAGAGCGAGCTATTGATAAGCTAGGTGACTTAACCAGTCGCTATCGTTCATTGCAGGTGTTTTTAGATATTTGTGTTAAATGCGGAGCTTGTACGGATAAGTGTCATTACTTTATTGGCTCGAAAGATCCAAAAAACATGCCCGTTGCTCGTCAAGATTTATTGCGTAAGGTTTACCGTCGTTACTACACTTTTGCAGGTAAGTTCTTTGGCAAAATAGGTCATCCTGAATTTGTAGGAGCTGCAGACTTAACCGAAGATGTTGTAAAAGACTGGTATAACTATTACCACCAGTGTTCGCAATGTCGTCGCTGTTCTGTGTTTTGCCCTTACGGTATTGATACCGCAGAAATTTCAATGGCAGCACGTGAAATCCTTGATCATATTGGTATGGGTCAAAAATACTGTACTGAGATCATGGGCAAGGTACATAAGATCGGTAATAACTTAGGTCTTCCAGAGAATGCGCTTGCAGATACCTTGGAAGGTCTAGAAGAAGATATTTATGATGAGACAGGTGTTTTAGTTGAACTGCCGATGGATAAAAAGGGTTCAGATATCCTGCTTATCACCCCATCAGCCGATTTCTTTGCAGAGCCACACGTCGATGGTTTGATGGGATATGCAAAAGTATTCCATGAATTAGGATTAGATTTTACGCTAAGTTCTTATGCCTCTGAAGGTGCGAACTTCGGCATGTTTATCGGTAGTTACGAGAATATGCGTCGTTTGTCATTGCGTATTCGTAAGGCGGCGATTGACCTAGGCGTTAAGCGGATTGTCTTTGGTGAGTGTGGTCATGCGTGGCGTGTTGCTTACAGCTTCTTGAATACATTAGCAGGGCCTTGGGATTTTTTGGATCAAAACTATCCTATTCCACAGCATGTATTAGAGATTACTGAGCCAGCGTTAGCGGCGGGTAAGCTAACTATTGATAAGTCGGCCAATGATGACATGGTCGTAACATTCCATGATTCTTGTAATATCGCACGTGGCTCGCGTATTGGTGACTTTGAAGGTGGGCAATTTGTAGTTCCGCGTAATGTGATTAAAGCGGTGTGTAATAACTACGTCGATATGCCTAAAGATACTATTCATGATGCGACATTCTGTTGTGGTGGTGGTGGTGGTATTTTAACGGATGATTTGATGGAAATCCGTGTTAAAGGCGCACAGCCAAGAATGGAAGCACTTAAGCATGTGACCGAGCATCATGGCGTAACCCATATGGCAGCAATCTGTGCAATCTGTAAGTCACAGTTCACTAAGGTTATTCCATATTATGGTTTTACGATGGATCAAATCGTCAGTGTGCATCAGTTGGTTAGTAGTGCCATTATCCTCACAGGGCAATTAAGTGAAGATGAAATTGATGATATGGAGTTGGATTACGATGAAGCAAAAGAACAATTAATTGAGTCAAGAGAAGCAGCAGCTGCTACAAAAGAGTCAAAAAAAGATGCTTCTAAAGATTAAGGGAACTGAAAAAGAATTAAAGTAGTTTTAACGCATTAATTTAAACAAGCTTGTTAGCAAACAAATTTGTATAGAATTTTAACTTAGCTGTAAGGCTATAGTAGGAGAATAGGCATGGCAACATCACCTGATGATACAACAGTGGTACGTAACTTCCGTCGGTATGAAGATGGAGAAGATAAATGGAGTAGTATGCATGATAATATCTTCCAAGAAGATACATCGTATAAATGCCCTACCTACATCCAGAAAACACCACCATGCCAAGGTAGTTGTCCTTCTGGGGAAGACATCCGTAGTTGGTTGCAAATTGTACGGGGCATAGAAGTTCCACGGGGTGGACTATCAATGCAAGAATATGCATTTCGTCGTTCAACGGCGGCTAATCCATTCCCTGCGATGATGGGTCGTGTTTGTCCTGCGCCTTGTGAAGAAGGGTGTAATCGTAATGATGTTGATGATTTTGTTGGTATCAACTCGGTTGAGCAGTATATCGGTGATTCTGCTATTGAAGGTGGGTTTAAATTTGAAGCACCGAGTGAGCTTTCAGGTAAAAAAGTTGCCATTGTTGGCGCAGGCCCTGCTGGAATGGCAGCGGCTTACCAGTTACGGAAAATGGGACATGCATCGGTTGTATTTGATGATCATGCAGAAATGGGCGGCATGATGTTCTACGGTATCCCAAACTACCGTACACCACGCGAAGCGCTACGCCATGAGAATCAACGTATTCTTGATATGGGTGATATAGAGTTCCGTGCGAACACCCGTGTAGGACGTGATGTGTCTATAGCTGAGCTAGAAGAAGATTTTGATGCTATTTTATGGGCATTAGGTGCAAAGAAAGGACGTGGTTTATTCCTTGATAATTGGAATGACGTGCCTAACTGTGTGACAGCGGTTGATTTCCTAGAACAGTTTAATAAAGGTGAAATGCAATACACCTCCTCTAAGATTGTCTGTGTGGGTGGTGGTGATACATCAATCGATGTTGTGTCAGTTGCTCGTCGTATCGGTACACGTGCGGATTATAATGAACTTCCTGAAGATTCAGCAGAAGGACGGCTTGTTCATGATGTTGATACTAAAGATAATATTCCCTGTGATAGCGTTACCTTAACAGCCGTTGAGTTAATTGCGGCTGAGCATGAAATACATGATGCTGATCGTGAAGGCGTTAAGATCTTAAAAGGTATTGTACCTTCTGAAATTATTACCGATGAAAATGGTCGTGCAACCGCATTAAAGCTAGTTGAATGTACAATGGAAGGCGGTATACCTACACCCGTTGAAGGTGGCGAAGAGACTATTATTGAAGCAGACTTAATCGTTTCAGCGATTGGTCAGTTCACTGATTTAGAAGGGGTTGAAGAAGTTGGCAATCCTGATAGACCGATGATCGATGCAGATCAATTCTATCAAGTACCAAATAAGCCAGGACACTTTGCGGCAGGTGATGTCATTCGTCCTCACTTGTTAACAACCGCTATTGGTCATGCCTCTATTGCTGCAGAAAGTATTAATAACTACTTTGATAATCAGAAGCATAAGCGTCGTCCTAAAGTTGATAAGCATCACTTCGACTTGCTTGATAAGTTAAGTGAATTTGAAATATCACCCAGTTCTTTTGATGATACTAGAACAGATGATATGCGTGGTACTGATAGTATGGACTACGCAGTACATAACTTTGATGATCGTTCAGAGCATGAGATCATTGAGTCAAGTGAGTTGTTTCTTGGGCATTTTGAAAGAAATGATCGCAATCTACGGGTCGAAGATGTGCCAAGTGATACCGAAGTACTAGGTCACTTCATGGAGCGTATGAAAGGACTTGACGACGATACTGCAGTCAAAGAAGCTGATCGTTGTATGAGTTGTGGGATGTGTTTTGAGTGTGATAACTGTGTTATTTTCTGCCCTCAAGATGCGGTTTTCAAGGTCAAGCGCGGTATGGGTAATCCATCGGTTCTTGGTCGTTATGTTGATACGGACTATGACCGTTGTATTGGTTGTCATGTTTGTGCCGATGTCTGTCCTACAGGCTATATCGAAATGGGTCTTGGCGGTTAGATAGATTTTCATTCCCTCTTCTCTAAGGTGAATATAGTCCAGTGTTGGCATATTAAAAAATACGTCAACACTGCGTATTGTGTCAATCCTAGATAATCAGGTATACCTATGTTTAGCAAATTCTTGTCAGTAACATCGCTTATGTTGTTACTATTTTCTCTATTGGGAATATCGGGTTGTGAAAGCGAGCCGCCTGAGATAGAGAAAAAAATAGCCAAAGCGGTGAAGAAATTCGACACCGAAGAGCAGATGCTTGCTCATAAGGCGGATATGCGTAAAAACCATATGGAGCGTCTCTTGCATAAGCGTGATCAGACCGTGCACGAAGGCATACGAACCCCTAAATACAGTCTTAAAAAATGTATCAGTTGTCATGTGCCTGTACCAACGAAAAGCAAGACGGTTAGTCATAAAGATCCTGAACATTTTTGTGTAACGTGTCATGCGTATGTCAGTGTGCAGATAGATTGTTTCCAGTGTCATGCATCTCATCCCGATAAGCCTGAAATAGCCACTGCAATGAAGCCTCCCTTAGGCTTAAATGTTGCAACCGAAGAGTCTTCAACGGAGGTGACGCAATGAGTGATCAGATAAATGCTTATCGTCGTAAATTTATCGCAGGGTTAGCAGGGGTCACTGCTATAGCAACGGTTGCGCCATCGATTGTATTGCGTGAAGTGAAAGCAAAAACCGCTGATGAAGCCAGTACGGATAGTGTGCGTTGGGGTCTGTTGATCGATACCAATAAGTTAACAGAAAGTGCGATTGATGCAGGTATTGAGGCCTGTAAAAAACGCGGTTGGGGAGATGAAAAACACTCCAATGATAGACAAGATTCTCACTGGATACGCAAAGTTAAGGTAACGGATAAAACAACGCGTAAAGAAATTATTCTGCCTGTTATGTGTCAGCATTGCGAAACAGCACCCTGTGTTGATGTGTGCCCAACAGGGGCATCCTTTAAACGCCCTGACGGTGTTGTATTAGTTGATAAGCATATTTGTATTGGTTGTCGTTATTGTATGATGGCATGTCCTTATAAGGCGCGTAGCTTTGTTCATGAAACAATAGAAAATCAGCGTTCTGATACGCCGCGCGGTAAAGGAACAGTTGAGTCTTGTGATCTGTGTATTGGCAAGATTGATATAGGTGAAGAGCCAGCCTGTGTGAAGGTAAGTGGTGGAGCTATTGTTTTTGGTGATCTTAAAGATCCAGAAAGTAACATCAGCAAATCATTAAAAGAATTTGGCGGTACGCAAATACGTGCTGACCTTGGTCTTAATACTGGCGTTCGTTATCAAGGAATCTAAGCATTATGAATAATAGAATCGTATTTAGCGAAGCAGGTGGTGGACTTGGTTTTGTTGTATTATTAGCCATAACAGCTGGACTTGCTGGGATAGGTTTTTTAGCCTTTCTCTTTATGGAGCACTCAGGGCACTATGTGACAGGCATGGATAATCAAATTGTCTGGGGTCTGCCGCATGTTTTTGCCATCTTTCTGATTGTAGCTGCATCGGGTGCCGCAAATATTGGCTCAGTGGGGACTGTGTTTGGTAAAAAGATTTATCAGCCATTAGGGCGTTTATCTGTCGTGACGGCAATGGCGTTATTGGTGGGCGGTTTGCTCGTTTTGGTGCTTGATTTAGGGCATCCTGATCGCCTTATTGTAGCGATGACCTCTTTTAATTTTAAATCCATCTTTACGTGGAATATCATGCTATATAGTGGTTTCTTAGGCGTAATGGCGTTCTATCTATGGACGATGATGGATAGAAGTAAATTAGCAAAAAGTCTTTACAAGCCAGCGGGTTATCTTTCCTTTGTTTGGCGCTTTGTCTTAACAATGGGGACAGGCTCAATTTTTGGTTTTCTAGTTGCCCGTCAATATTACGATGCTGCCATTATGGCACCTTTGTTTATCGTGTTGTCCTATGTGTTAGGAACGGCTATTTATATTTTAGTCTTAATGGCAGCATACAAATGGACAAAGCGTGAATTAGGTGATGCAGTACTGAATCGTTTACGCTATACCTTGGCTATTTTTATTGGAGCCGTTTTATTCTTTGAATTGGTGCGTCACTTAACGAATTTATATGCTACAGAGCATCACGGTATTGAAGGCTATATCTTGCTTCATGGCGGGCTTTATACTTTCTTATTCTGGGGAGGGCAAATTGTTTTAGGGAGCTTAGTTCCTATGTTCTTAGTGTGGTGTAAAAAACTAGAAAACAATCGTTTAGCCTTGGCTATTGCTGCTGTCTTAGCCATTTTTGGTGGTCTTAGTTTGCTCTATAATGTATTAATTGGTGGTCAAAGTTACCCCTTGGTGCTATTTCCTAATGCTATCGTAGAAAGTGCTTTTTCTGATGGTGTCATTAATAGTTACACACCTTCATTACCTGAGTTAGTGTTGGGTATTGGTGGTGTTGGTGTTACTTTGTTGGTTATTGTCGTTGGTGTAAAAGTGCTTCGTTTATTGCCAGAGTCATTAGCTGATTCGGTCGCGGATCCACATCATAAATAAGTGTTAACGGTTCATGCTTATTATTTTTTAGCCGACTTTGAGTCGGCTTTTTTTTATTGTATAGAAAAGCGATACTGTTTTTTTTTAACCAAGGATACTTTTTTCCTATTAGAATAACTTATAAGGAATTATTTTTAGTTTAATTGTTGATCACTTAAATAGAGTATGATAAATTTTAATTATCACTATTTATAAATCAATAACGTCCTTATTGCTTGTAGGTGGTTTTATTTTCAAGCCTTATATTCCTTATGGGTCTAAAAGCAATATCCAATAATTTCTAGTTTATTTTATTAGAGATAGTATTTGAATTTAATTAAATAATAATGATTTTCGTTATTATTTTAAAATGATGTAAGGTTATTGCTTAAAATAATCTATTTATATAATAAAAACAATTATCTAAAACTATTTTTTGATTCACTATCTATTGACTAAAAAGCACTTAATTGTTGTGAGATTTCTATCTAATTATTGGTAATAAGCTGGTATTAATTTAAGCTTATTAATAATACTTATGTGTATAAATAATTTGTTGAGTTGAATAACAACTAGCAATCCTTCAGTATTCCCCTCCGTTACTAAATAATTAACTAGCTGAGGTGTACTTTAATGACTAATCCCTTTCTCGGACTTCAAGAGTCCTTGTCCATAACTCCTACAATGATGACATTATATGTCATTCTTATGTTTCTTTTAGTTGCAGGCGGTACGATTTTAGACATGCTTCATAAAAAAAGTGCACGTTACTTTTTTGAAAATGCCGAAAAAGCAAAGAAAAATGCAACTCGCACCGTCTCTAGCGCAGAAAAAACGTCACTTATCGTTAAAACAATTACAAATGAAGTCTTAACGTCTTCTGAGTTTTCTAATCAGAAACGTAGAATGTCTCATTTAATGACCATGTATGGTTTTATTGTTTTTGTTGTAACAACCGCGATTATGGTTTTCTCACAAACAGATTCAGGTTTTATTGCGCTACTTTGGCATCTAGGTGCATTAAGTCTTGCTGCGGGTGGGTATTGGTTCTGGTTTGGTATTCGTGTTGACTTAACCGCTGAAGCTAAGCCTTGGTATAAATTAGCACAATCTGATTTATTCATTGTATCTCTTCTTGGCACATCTACTTTTGCTCTTTTATGGTCTATCACAGGCGCAACGCTATTTTTTGTGATCTTTATCATTTTTAGTACAGTGTTGTTTGGTGGCGTAATGTTGTCTAAATTCTCACATATGTTCTTCAAGCCAGCAGCGGCTTTCCAGAAGCGTGTTACTAAGGCTGATGGTTCAAGAGAAGGACTTCCAACTGATTTCGATTTAACCAGTGCTGAAGTGCAAGCAAAATTCCCTGATATTCCAGAGTATATGGGTAAAAATCCAGAGAACATGGGACTTGGCATCAAGCGTGAAGCGCCTCGCCATTACTAACCTTTAATTAACTAATTACTAGAAGAGAGAAATAATATGCCTACTTTTGTATATATGACTCGTTGTGATGGTTGTGGACATTGCGTTGATATTTGTCCATCTGACATCATGCACATCGATAAAGTAACTCGTCGTGCTTATAATCTTGAACCCAATATGTGTTGGGAGTGTTACTCCTGTGTAAAAGCATGTCCACATCACGCGATTGATGTACGTGGTTATGCTGACTTTGCTCCACTTGGGCATGGTGTTCGCGTTGTACGTGATGAAGAAAAAGGAACAATCGCATGGCGCATCAAGTTCCGTAACGGCAAAAAAGATATGGAGCTATTAGCGCCTATCACAACGAAACCATGGGGTAAGCATTACCCTGATCTTGCTAGTGAAGATGCGCCTAGTGATACTATGCGTAATAGTGAATTACTATTTAATGAGCCTAAGTATATTCGCCTTGATAAAGACGGAAAAGATAGCTTACATACGCTTGAGTCAAATGGCCAGAAATTGAAGGAAGGAGTATACTACTAATGGGTTATCAAACAATCATAGAAGACGATATTGACGTCTTAGTTGCTGGTGCAGGTCTTGGTGGCACGGGTGCAGCATGGGAAGCTAGATACTGGGGTCAAGACAAGAAAATTGTGATCGCTGAAAAAGCAAATATCGATCGTTCTGGCGCAGTAGCTCAAGGTTTATACGCAATTAACTGTTACATGGGGACTCGCTTCGGTGAGAACAACCCAGAAGATCACGTACGTTATGCGCGTATGGATCTAATGGGCATGGTTCGTGAAGATTTAGCTTTTGATATGGCACGTCACGTTGACTCAGCGGTTCACCAATTTGAAGAGTGGGGATTGCCGATCATGCGCAAGCCTAACTGTGAAAAAGGGTCTTACTTGCGTGAAGGACGTTGGCAGATCATGATTCATGGTGAATCCTATAAGCCAATCGTTGCAGAAGCTGCAAAAAAATCAGCGGATAAAGTATTCAACCGTATCTGTGTTACGCACCTATTAATGGATGAGTCAAAAGAAAACCGTGTTGCAGGCGCCGTTGGTTTTAACGTACGTACTGGCAATTACCATGTATTTAAAGCAAAGACTGTTATTGTTGGCGCAGGTGGTGCTTCTAACATCTTTAAGCCTCGCTCAGTTGGCGAAGGCGCAGGTCGTGTATGGTATGCACCTTGGTCATCGGGTTCTGCATACGGTCTTATGATCGGTGCTGGTGCGAAAATGACACAAATGGAAAATCGTATCGTACTGGCTCGTTTTAAAGACGGTTACGGCCCTGTAGGCGCTT
>DRMS01000414.1 GCA_011322515.1 Leucothrix mucor | reverse complement strand
GAGCAACTACGCATTAAATTAAAAAAACACCCTGTTGCCACCTGTCATGGTGATATTAGCCAAGGCGCACGGCGGCGCGCTTTGGCGGATTTTAAATCTGCAAAAATACAAGTTTTAATTGCCACCGAAGTCGCTGCTAGAGGGCTGGATATTCAAGGGCTAGACTATGTAGTGAATTTTAACCTCCCTTTTCTTGCCGAAGATTATGTGCATCGCATTGGACGCACAGGACGCGCTGGCAATAAAGGGCATGCTATATCCTTTGTTAGTCGTGAAGAAGAACGCAGTTTAGATGCAATACAACGCCTTATTGGACAGCGTATCAAACGCATTATTCGACCAGGTTTTGAAGTACTACAACGCAACTCCTTAATTGATAAAATTGCCAGCCAACGACGCGCAGGTCGAAAAAACAAAGTTACGCAAACATCTATTAATGATAATAATAGAGACTATCGCAAAGCTAAGCCAAAAAAGATAAAAGTGAAAAAACCATCAAAGAAGAGAGCTAGACGGCGATAGTATTATATTTTAGGCGGTCAACTTAAAACGAAACGGTCTTGTGTAGATTGGGTTAGCTTTCCGCGCTAACGGGGCAACGTAACCCCGCAGAATTTTAAGATTAATTGTTGGGTTACGTTATTTCACTACGCTTAACAAGCTAACCTACACTTTTAATCACCTCCTATTCTCCATCGGCTTCTTAGACTCTGCTATACAAAGCCAGCCGAAAACTGTCGCGCCGTCTGTTTAATATCTTCTGCTGCAAATAAACTACTAATTACCGCCACCATATCAGCTCCATGCTCAATTAATCTATCGGCATTTTGTAAGGTAATCCCACCAATACAACAAATAGGCAAGGATAATTGCACTCTAGCTTGTTGCAATAATTTAATATCAGCCCGAGGTGCATTTGGTTTAGTGGGTGACGCAAAAAAGCTACCAAAGGCGACATAATTAGCCCCTGATTTCTCAGCCTCCACGGCACGCTCAATATCTTGATAACAGGTCACGCCAATAATGGCATTATCCCCCAAGACATCACGCGCTTCGCTAATAGAGCCATCATCACGCCCTAAATGCACACCATCCGCCCTCACCTGTTTTGCTAATTGAATATCATCATTAATAATAAAACAAACATTATATTCCTGACATAAAGACAGCAATGCAGTTGCTTCCGTTATTTTCTGGGCGATGTCTGCATTTTTATTGCGATACTGCAAAATACTAACCCCTCCTTGCAATGCTAATCTAACATTTTTTAATAAATTATTTGAATCACTTTCAGTTATTGCATAAAGTCCTTTCATAAATCCCTCAGGGTTGCGTGATTCTGCTAGAATCGCGCCATCTTAAAAATCCATAAACAAAAATCAGGATAGATTATGTCAAGACAAAGCTCTTTTGAATACGATGAACTCATTAAATGCGGTCACGGTGAACTCTTTGGTGAAGGGAATGCACGTTTGCCCACCCCTAATATGCTAATGATGGATCGTATTATTGAAATCAGTGAGGATGGTGGTGAATTTGGCAAAGGCTATATGGTTGCAGAGCTGGATATTAATCCTGATCTATGGTTTTTTGACTGCCACTTCCCTACTGACCCTGTTATGCCAGGCTGTTTAGGGCTAGATGCGATGTGGCAATTAATTGGCTTTTTCCTTGGTTGGCTAGATAATCCTGGTCGTGGACGTGCGCTAGGGGTGGGTGAAGTAAAATTCACAGGTCAAATTTTACCAACCGCAAAAAAAGTCACTTACCGCATTGATATGACGCGTGTTATCTGTCGTCGTTTAGTCATGGGGGTGGGTAATGGAACGGTTACTGTCGATGGTAAAGTGATTTATACCGCAACTGATTTAAAAGTTGGCTTATTTACATCAACTGAAAATTTTTAGGAGTCCGATATGGAGTGGGCAGACGTTATTGAAAACCCTTTTTTGAAAGATTTGCCATTCAAAATAGAGCTAAATGAATGGGGTAAGATATTAATGAGTCCTGCTTCAAATAATCATGGAATGAAGCAGTATGATATTGCTAAATTACTAGATACCCATAAAAATTCAGGCAAAATTATTATTGAATGCTCAGTAAAAACAGCCAAAGGAACCAAGGTAGCTGATATTGCATGGGCATCAGATAAGTTTATTGCCAAATATAGTGATCTAACTCCTTATGAAACTGCCCCTGAAATATGTGTTGAAGTTATTTCTCCATCCAATTCAAAAGGGGAAATGCAGGAAAAAATAGGGCTATATCTTGATCAGGGAGCAATAGAGGTTTGGCTCTGTGATTTAGAAGGAAAAATCACCTATTTTGATGCTAGTGGACAGATTGCACATTCTATAGAATTAGATAGAAAATAATTTACAGGGATAGATAGACAGAATGATCAGGATTGACAAAATCCTGACTATCCTATTTATCCATGTAAGCAAATAAATTATCTCGCATAACCAATACCCTTAAATGATAACTCTTTCAGAACTTTCCCTACGTCGCGGTGGACGCGAATTACTTTCTAATACCACTTTTAATATTCATCCAAGTCAAAAAGTAGGTGTAACAGGCGCAAATGGCACGGGTAAATCTAGCTTATTTGCCTTAATTCGTGGTCAGTTGCATCAAGATAGTGGTGATTTTAGCCTACCTTCTTCATGGGTGATTGCGCATGTGGCCCAAGAAACGCCCGCTAGTGATTTAAGCGCCTTGGAATATGCTTTATTAGGCGATAGTGAATATATCGCTCTACAACAAGAGTTAAAAACGGCCGAAGGCGCACGATTAGGCGAGATTCATGCCCTGCTTGAAGCGATTGATGGTTACACCACCGAAAGCCGAGCAGCGACTTTGCTTCATGGTTTAGGATTTAAACCAGAGCAAATTAATAATCCTGTTACTAGCTTTTCAGGTGGTTGGCGAATGCGCTTAAATCTAGCACAGGCGTTAATGTGTCGTTCTGATTTATTATTGTTAGACGAGCCTACGAACCATCTTGATT
>DRMS01000413.1 GCA_011322515.1 Leucothrix mucor | reverse complement strand
GCATGGTTGATTATTACCAATCAGCAGCAAATACATCTACTGGAAGTACCGAATCCCGACTCACCACAAAGACCCCAACACGGTGGGCGTGATCGGCATGTCGCATTGCAAGTGAGTGATTTAGAAAATTTACGCCAGCGTCTAGATGCCAATAAAATAGCGTATACAATAAGCAAATCAGGCAGAAAGGCTCTTTTTTGTCGTGATTTTGATGCTAATACACTGGAGTTCATTGAATGAAATCAAGCGAAATGAAATTAACCAAGCACTGAGTAGGAGCATAGCAAAATGATTCTTTTTATGATGCCTATAAAGGGCACTTTTCAGGTGTGCTACGCTGGTATCAGCTTGATGATTTATGCGGAAAATTAACCAATAAAAAACAGGATGATTGGTATGTATATGCAGTTGGAGAGCAACCTCCATAGCAAACGCTTAATACTAAGAAGTTCGAACATTTCATTCAGGAGCTAGATCAGCTACTTCGTCGGGAACATAACGAGGATTACTGTGGCATTGTCTATGCTGACAGTCATGAGGAGCCTACGTTTACCAAGGTATTTGATCCCAATAATCTTGGGGCAGCTTGCGGAACGAGTGGCATACCCACTTTATCAGGCTGGATTTTATCAAAAATAAAACCCGTCGATTTAGTATCTGCATTCCCTCAACTAGGGAGTAGGAAGAGATGGTGGAAATCTTTATTTGGATAAGTTAGCTCTTTGCTAATAGGCAGGTTCATTATCCAAATAAGATAACAAAGGATGAATGGACTTATGTTGCAAAGGGAAATGGATAATACAGCTGACTATGGAGTACAACGGGTTGAATCGAAAAAAGGATTTTTAGAAAAAAATTTTAAAATAGGAAAAAAATCAAAGCTAGCTAATAAAATTCCTATTATTACACGAAAAGCCACCCACCATATTAACGATAGCGCTTTAGATGCTGTACCAAAAAAAACGGTGACTTGGGGGGGGATGAAGTATCTAGGTCGCTTAGGAATTCCCGCTCAAATTTTTAGTATTGTGGTGCTTGGAACTCTGCTAGGTGCTACTTATGCCGTCACTATGCAATCGGGGGATAGACAACGAGGAGAAGGGGGGGGATCTGTAGTTGATAACGTGCCTATTCCACAAGAAAATGTTTTGCAGTTAGAACAAATATCCACTCCTGTTGCAATGCAAATAGAGCCAGAGTTACAACCACAAGAAATCCAACAGCAGGAAACTATCTCTCAGCAAATTGTTCCAGAGGAGGTCTTTTTAGAGCAAAATGTGGGGCTTGCTGTAGAATCAGAAACGACAGAGCTAAAAAAAATCGATAGCGTAGAATCAGATCTACTGCTGTCTTTAAACACATCGATAGATAAGTTTCATAAAATAGTTGAGTCCCCTAGCAGTATTCGTCCAAAAGGATCAGCATCAAGCGCACCCGTAGCAAAGGAGGTGACTAATCCTGCACTCAATAAATATGATCGAAAAATAATCAAAGAACTAAAACAGAAAATACGTTCAGTAAAGCAAAAAGCAGAAAGATATGGTCAGCGTAATTTGCGTTTAGAAGGAAAATTGGAGTTACTGACCGTTAAGAATAGGGCGCTTTCAAATCAACTGCGTCAACTCGATAGTTTGTCTGATTCCTTAAAAAAGCGTTATCAGATTGAGGACTAAGCTTATTCTTCCGCATCTTTCCGATAAGCTCAGGATGTGCTGTCCTGAGTCTATCGTTTTTCACATAAATAATTGCACCCTTCGACTCCGCTCAGGGTACAGCTCCCTGAGCGGAGTCGAAGGGTGCGGAAATTTAATAAATGAATGTCTATACCTCATAGTCACTCTACGCAACGACTGATAGGGTTCAAGCAGGGGCAAAAGGGCAACAAGTAAGATGGGTGGAATCTATGCCACTATTTATTGTGTAAGTAGTCAATCATAGCCATATTCACATAACTATGCTCACCTGCATCACCTTCTAGTACCTTAAATCCTTCCTCTGCTGTACCCATCTGGTCTAATACAATAGCTGCTCCACTAAAGTCATCATCTTTGGTATAGCCATTGACTGTAATTAAGGTTTTAAGATTAGCGGCGAGTGATGATTTAACGCCATTTAATGAGTCTTCAAATGCCATACAAGCATCAGGTGAAAGTTCCATTTGCTCCATTGCCCATGTGTAAATATCAGGCGCAGGTTTTTTAGCGGGGACAATATCACCCGCTGCAATTACTTCAAACCAATCATTCGATTCTTCGCCTAAAGTAGCGGTTAGAAGATAGGTAACATTGGCAGGTGTGGTTGTGGTCGCAATCGCTAAGCGTAAACCCGCTTCACGCGCTTCATTAATTAACGCTTCCACACCAGGGCGCAGTGGAATAGCCCCTGTTTTTAATAATTCTAGATAGAAATGAGTTTTGCGCTTATGTAAGTTGGCTGCAAACTCTTGTACGTCACCTCCAGCATCAAAATCTTGCAGAAATTTTTCAATATAAAGACGGATACGCTCTTTACCGCCTGTGACACTGAGTAATTCACCATAAAGTTCGACGGTCCAGTCCCAATCTAACGTTGCTTCTGCAAAGGCTTGATTAAAGGCGACGCGATGACCATCACGCTCGGTATCTGCGAGTGTCCCATCAACATCAAAAATTAATGCTTCCAGTTTTGCCATTTCTTTATTCTCTTGTTTATTATCTGAAGGTGTTTTTAAATCTAACTCTGGATAGAGTTTTTCAATATCCTGAATCTCGCTCAAGCTAGGTACTTGGTCAAGGGAATCAAGATTGAAATAATCTAGAAATTGTCGTGTTGAGCCATACATAGCAGGTCGTCCAGGCATTTCTTTATGTCCGACGACACGTACCCACTCGCGCTCTAATAAAGTTTTGATAATATTAGAACTAACCGCCACACCACGAATATCTTCAATCTCTGCGCGGGTGGTGGGTTGCCTGTAAACAATGAGCGCTAAGGTTTCTAGCAATGCGCGTGAATAGCGGGGAGGGCGCTCATCCCAGTGTTTAGAGACCCAATGTTTATATTCTTCACGGGTTTGATAACGGTAGCCACTGGCAACTTGCTTTAACTCAAAGCCACGATCAGCATTGCACTTTTGCAGGTTTTCTAATGCATTACGAATATCCTGCCGATTAACAAGGTCTTCTTCATCAAAAAACTTAAATAGGTTTTCTACTGATAAGGGTTTATCAGCACTTAATAAAAGTGCATCCAGTATATTTTGCAGTTTGTTGGAGTCCATTATGCTTCGATCTCTGCAGTAACGGCTTTGATGTAAATAGGTGCGAAAGCTTCTGCTTGGACCATATCAATAAGCTGTGATTTTAATAACTCAAGAATTGCCAAAAAACTCACGACGACCCCTAATCGACCTTCTTTTAAGGTAAATAATCCATGAAATTCAACAAACTCATCGCCATTAAGCTTTGCTAATACATGTGACATGCGCTCTCTTACTGAAAGCGATTCGCGCTGGATTTGATGACTCGTTTTATGATCAACACGTTTTAAAATATCCTGAAAGGCGAGGACAATATCCTTGAGGTCAATATTAGGATGGACTTGTTGCTTTTCTTTGCGTATTGCTTTGATTTTTGAAGGGAAATAATCACGTTCTTGTTGTGGTAGCTCACTAATATCCATTGCCGCCTGTTTAAATCGCTCATACTCCTGCAAACGACGCACCAGTTCTGCGCGCGGATCATCTTCGTCATCCACTTCTTCATGGCGTGGTAATAACATGCGTGATTTTATTTCAGCCAGTAACGCAGCCATCACCAAATATTCAGCGGCTAAATCAAGATTTATAGTCCGCATTAACTCCACGTAATCCATATATTGTCGTGTAATTTCGGCAATAGGAATATTAAGAATATCGAGATTTTGTCTGCGAATAAGATAAAGCAATAAATCCAGAGGTCCCTCAAAGGTTTCGAGAAACACTTCAAGCGCATCAGGTGGAATGTATAAGTCTTCAGGGAGCATTGTGATTGGCTCACCTTGAACTATGGCAAAAGTCTGTTCGCCTTCACTGGGTTGGGTTTGTAAATCTATTTCGTTCATTATTCATGGTAGTCTAATAAGGAAGTTCCAAGCAATGATTTTACCCATCTTACTTGCCCTTTTGCTTCTGCTTGAATCAGCTCAATATAGGTAAATTCATTACTTGAAACTTCCTAAGCTTTTAATTGGTACTTCTCAAGTATTTGCAACATAGCCTCTGCATTCCCCTTGGCATCATCAACAGGGTGATGGGTATGTTTGGTTTTTCGCAAATGTTTGAAGTTTTTAAACAGGCTGCCACAAGCGCCTTTGTAGAGAGAGCCAAGATTAGTGGAGCTATAACCAAAAGGATTTTTACCTATAAAATGATGGAAATACCAGTTAATAAATTGCCAATCAAAGCCATTATTATCGGATACAAATAAGGCGCTTTGATTGCCGCAATGTTGTTTTATCCACATTGAAAAATCTTGCATTACTACCTTAGGATCATTAAATAATAAGGTCTCCTCACGGCTATGACCGCTCACTGCTAACGCTTCGGGAATCCATTGTCTAGAAATTGGCTTTAATTGCCCGTAGAAAGATCGCTGTAGCGAAGGCTCTACAATGACGGCGCCAAAGCTAACCATAGAATAATCACTGGGTATTGGTCCATCGGCTTCTATATCGACCATAATATAATTCATAGATGTTTTATTTATAACCATTAAATTTAATTTTTTGCCTTTGTTTAGGCATAGTAAAGTTGCTTATGATACTTCAGTTAGCTGATATATAAGAGGATTAAATAGGGATTCTCTTCATGTAAATCATATTTTTATAAAATCGGGCTACCAACTTAAGGCGGGACAAGTAAAGTCATAGCAAACAACCTGCACCTTTCGACAAGCTCAGGGAACTAGCCCTTCGGTAGACTCAGGACACCGCTTCCTGAGCTTGTCGAAAGGTGCAGGTGAATAGGCAGAGACATTAGCTGTCCCGCCTTAAACTGGTAGTCTAAAATCGAATGCGATCCTTTAGGCTACTCCAAAAAAATAAACGCGCAAATAGTTTGATGAGGTTTTTCATAGGCAAAGTTTGGGATACAAGCTAAGGCTAGCTCTCTTGCTAGGTGTCCTAAGCGAAACCCTATGGGAAACCTAATCAAGCCTTCTCAGGGGCTTCTATTTGCGCATTTATTGTCTTGGAGTGGTCTTATAACGTGGGTAAGTTTGGAAAAAATATCAGGGAGATGACGGCTAGTTTAGTTTCGATCTAGAATAACAACTAATCAGTCGCTTCAATATTTCCCTTTAGTATGACTTTTTGTTACTGTTTGAAGTCCTATGAATAACGTGCGAACTTGCTATATTATTAGCTTAGGGATGGTGGAGTAAAAAGTAGTAAACTACTTTTCTTTCGGCTACCAACTTAAGGCGGGACAAGTAACGTCATGGCAAATAACCCGCACCCTTCGACAAGCTCAGAGAACTAGCTTCCTGAGCTTGTCGAAGGGTGCGGGTGAATAGCAGAAACATGAACTGTCCCGCCTTAAACTGGTAGCCTTTCTTTCTAATAAAGGATGTCCTCCTGCTTATATATATTGCCAAACTTATTATTTCGTTCCTCACACGTCTACTATCAAAGCAAGGATTTCAAATATGGCAAAAGTGCTAGCAATAGCTAATCAAAAAGGGGGGGTTGGTAAAACAACGACAAGTGTGAATCTTGCTGCCTCACTTGTTTCTGTACGCAGAAAAGTCCTTGTTATTGATATGGATGCGCAGGGAAATACAACGACAGGGCTAGGTTTGGATAAGCACAATCCACCGATGTCATTAAGTGATGTGCTATTGAATAAAGCGGGTCTTAGGGAGGCAATTCAGCAGGTCGATAATATCAGTATTGATGTGTTATCAGGTGGTCCTGATTTAACAATTGCAGAGCTTGGGCTAATGAATGAAGATGGGCGAGAATTTTGCCTACGCGAGGCATTGGCGCCAGTACGTGATCAATATGATTATATTTTGATCGATTGCCCGCCCTCGTTAAATATTTTGACCGTGAATGCACTGGTTGCGGCAGATGGTGTGTTGGTTCCTATGCAATGTGAGTATTATGCTTTGGAGGGTTTATCTGCTTTAATTAGCTCAATTAATACGATACGTGATAGCGTTAATCCAAATCTTGAAATATCGGGTATCTTGCGCACCATGTATGATCCACGCAATAATCTAGCGCGCGATGTCTCGCAACAATTGGCTGAGCATTTTTCTGATACGGTCTTTACTACTTCTATTCCACGAAATGTGCGTTTGGCAGAAGCACCTAGTCATGGCATGCCTGTGTTGATATATGATAAGCGTTCGAGTGGTGCTTTGGCTTATCTTGCGCTAGCGGCTGAAATGATTCGCAAGGAAGCGAGTGGTACGGTAGCCGCTTAGGCGTTTTAGTAGGGGCGCATAATAGGCCTCCTACATACCCGTAGGAAATACCCTCGGGTGCAACGATAACAATAATGCAGAAGATCAGGAAAATTAAAGGCTATGCCCTACTGCAGTTTTTCTACCTGAAACAGCGTTTAATTTTAACTGAATTTTAAAAAACAGCGCTATCAAGTCTTAAGAAATGTGAATATCCCTGATAAAATTCCCCTTGAAATAATTACCAGAAAAGGAACAAAAGACAATGGCAATAAAGCCAGGATTAGGACGTGGTCTGGATATGCTGCTTAGTTCAGCAACAAAAAAAGATGATGCGTCCGATGAAACCAGATTAAAACAACTCCCTGTCGAAAAAATTCAAAAAGGTGCTTATCAGCCTCGCTTGAATATTGACCCTGATGCGTTGCAAGAACTAGCGGAGTCTATTAAAGCACAGGGACTCGTACAGCCTGTTATTGTGCGCCGCCTTGATTCTGGTATGTATGAACTAGTTGCAGGTGAACGACGCTGGCGAGCGGCGCAGATTGCGGGTTTGCATGATATAGCCGCCATTGTGCGCGATATTCCTGATCAGGCTGCGGCAGCGATGTCATTGATTGAGAATATTCAGCGTGAAGATTTGAATGCATTGGAAGAATCAATTGCCATGAGTCGGCTTATTAGCGAGTTTGGATTAACGCATCAGCAAACAGCCAATGCAGTAGGGCGTTCACGCACCGCCGTGACTAATTTACTACGCTTATTAGAGTTAGAAGATGAAACCAAAGAACTATTGGATTCTCGACAGCTTGATATGGGGCATGCGCGAGCGTTATTGGCGTTAGACGGACAGACTCAACTAGATACTGCGCGTAAAGTAGCGCAACGCGGTATGTCAGTGCGAGATACTGAGCGTTTGGTCAAAACAATTCTGCATAATATTAACAATCCCGATAGCCCTAAAGAAAAGCTTAAGCCTATTGAAGTAAGCAAGCTTGAGCAATCACTCGCTGCAACGCTAGGTGCAGATATTGACATCAAATACAATTCACGTGGCAAAGGGAAATTGGTGATTGCCTATAATAGTCTGGATGAACTAGACGGAATTTTGGAGCATATTAAGTAAGATGGGTCTCAATCTATGTTTAACAAATGAAGAATTAGCGGTGATCGATGCTTTAGATGATGGCACACTTTATGCAGCATCTAACCTTGTTAAAGAGTTATTTAGCTACCCTTATCTCAGTGATTCCCGTCTCTTAGTAAGCCGCAATGCGCAGGGACAACCCACAGGCTATATTCCATTAGGTTTATACGCCAGTAATGAGGGTCAACTCATTGCCTCTTATATACCTGCTATTCCCGCATCACCTCCAATCTCGCCAACCTATACACCAGGCGCTGAAAATGTAATCGCAAATCTAGATCAATTGCTTGATGAAACCGCTACCTATTTTGATGTGGATGTGGTTGCGCAGCATGATTTTTCATACTTTGAAGAAACCGCTAGCGCCTATTGTATGCCACTAGATAAATACCTACCTTATTTATCAACATCACGTCGTAAAGACTTTAAACGTAAGCTAAAAAATGCCAATAAATATCAAATTGAAGCAGGCGATTTAAACGATGTATTAAACGCATGGTCATGGATGAAACAGGTCTGGGAAAAACGTGGTGCCTATGATAGTGATCATGTGAGGCGTGTAGTGCGCTGGCTAAGTGAAATACAAGCCTCTGGTCGAGCAATAATGAAAGTTGATAAGTATATGCTGAATGGTAAGACCGTTGGTGTAAATTGTTGTGTTATTCATCATTATTACGGCATTACCCATATCGATGATTATTTAACATGGTACGATGCATCCATTGCATCAGGGTTAGGGATTGTTAGCGCAATCAATAATCTAACTGATCCAAACTATTACGGTGCGCGTTATAACCTTGGCTTACCAGGATTTTATGGTAAGACTTTTGGTGGACATGAGTACAAATGGGATATTTTCCCTGAAAATATTCGCCTGAGCCAATCCATTGTTAACCTTGATCCTGAGTTGTCAGCAGAGTCTGATATTATATTTGCTGATGAGTTTTTATAGCAAAAGTCCGTACCCTGAGCTTGTCGAAGGGTGCAGATGAAATCCGCATAATCTTTAACTGTTCTACTTTAACGGCTACCAATTTAAGGCGGGACAAATCCTGCGTAGGTCGGGTTAGCTTATCAAGCGTAGCGAGGTAACGTAACCCGACGCAATACCCAGCAAGTTGCACAATGCTTGTCGGGTTACGTTTTTTTGCAAGCAAAAAAATCTAACCCGACCTTGTATATTCACTTCCAAGATTAATTAAT
>DRMS01000412.1 GCA_011322515.1 Leucothrix mucor | reverse complement strand
GTATGCGGTCGCCATCACTGTCTTCATAAACGTTAATGACACCGTCATGATTTGTGTCTAAAGGATCTTTTTTCAGGCTAACAACAAGTAAATCACTATTTGAAACAATGATTTCTTTTGGAATATCTTCAACACCATCGTTATTTCCATCAGCAGTCATTGTGTTACGAGACAGGCTTAGAGCAATATGCCCAAGATCAATATCTTTTCCCTTGCTACGTATTGCGATACTAGACCCCCCTTGCTGATCCATGAATTTTATTGGTGTCACAACTTTCTTAGTATTATCATTTTCATTGGTTATCATCACAATGCGACAGGCAATATCAGTCGGTAACTTAATTGAGAAAGGGTGATTATTTGTACCATTAGGGGTGGAGTTTACTGAAAGGACACGGCCATCATCGCAATATGCTTCAATCAATGTGCCTGGTACGGTTCCTTTTAATAAGTAACTCTTATCATTGTTAGTCTGTAAGTTGCTTGAAGTGCCTCCACCGCAGGCAGTCATAAGAAGGCTAGCTGAAATAAGAGCTGAAAGTGGTTTGATATTCATAATAGTATCTCGCATTGTTTTCTATTTAGGCTGCCTTTATTAAATCAAAATATACTGTTAATAAACGCTACCTTCAGAATTTCTTAGGGAAGCACAAAATTGATTTGTGCCAGAAGCTTATGACTGAGAAGTTTAAAGTGATGGGAAAATAAAGATATTGGTCAAAAGGTCATATAGAGATGGGATAGGCTAAAGGTTATATGACTATGGGGCATGTGTCTTACGCAACGTCTCATCACCTGCAGACAGCATTCTGAATAATTTCAACCACAAGATCCTGAGTTTCATCTTCCAAATTGCTAATTCATTGCTTGGAACTTCCTTACTCATTTTCTGCTATGGATGAAAAATTAGGGCTACCAACTTAAGGCGGGACAAGTAACGTCATAGCAAACAACCCGCACCCTTCGATAAGCTCAGGGAACTAGCCCTTCGGTAGACTCAGGACACCGCCCCTTCGGTAGACTCAGGATACCGCCCCTTCGGTAGACTCAGGACACCGCTTCCTGAGCTTGTCGAAGGGTGTGGGTGAATAGGCAGAAACATTAACTGTCCCGCCTTAAACTGGTAGCCGCCTAAAGTTATGAGAGGTTACAGTCTATCATTATGTTTTAAAATAATTTTAGATCTTGTTGGATGTTGGGATATTTATTTTTGGATTATATCTATGGTCACACGATACCCCAAAATAGGCGTACTTCATTATATGGTCTACATTTTTTCATCCGTTAAAGCGCTTCTCCCCAGTCCTTCTCTTTTGAAGGGCTGGGGAGAAATGAGTTTTGCGTGTCAGTTTTTGATGATTAAATAATTTACTATTTCTTAGGCAAATTCTTCTGAATATAGGTAATAACATCAATTGCAACCCCTTTGCCCAATGTTCTCAATGCAGGCATTTCATTATTAGGCTGACCATTTGAAATTTTATGTAGCACTTCCCACGGATTATCATTAGCAAGCTTGCCTAATGGTGGCGTATCTTCATCCTTGCCATCAAGTCCATGACAGACAGCACAGATTGTTTCATAATGTTTTTTACCCTGCTTTTCATCCCCCAGGACTTGTTTGCTTTTAGTATCAACTTGTCCTGATATATCAATCTGACCGTATTTAACAAAGTTCGCAAGGTCAAGTACATCATTATTTGAGAGTACTGAGTCAGTGTAGCCATGTGTTTTATTTCTTAGGATTTTACTAATCTCATTGGTTGATAATTTTACAGCATTTTGAATGCCTACCACGCCTGTAAAATGCTTTCCTGCACTATACGTTCCGTTCTTACCCTTATAATCCCAGCCATGACATTCCTTACAACGCCAATCAGCCCCCTTTTTAC
>DRMS01000411.1 GCA_011322515.1 Leucothrix mucor | reverse complement strand
GGCTAAGGAAGAGATTGTAGGTAAATATTTTGGAGCTAAAACAGCAACCCATCCTGAGTGGTTTAAGGAAAGTTTTTTAGATCTAGAAGAGGATATTGCCGATTCAGCAAAGCAAGGTAAGCGCTTGGTAGTTTATTTTTGGCAGCCTGGTTGTCCATATTGCGCTCAGCTTTGGGAAGATAATTTTGCAGAAGACGATATTATTGAAACCTTTCGCAAAAACTTTGAGATTATTGCCATTAATATGTGGGGTAATCGTGAGGTCGTCAGTGTAGGTGGTAATGATTATACCGAAAAATCCTTTGCTGAGGCATTGTCAGTAGCTTATACGCCAACGCTATTTTTCTTTGATGAAAACAAAAAAGTAGTACTGAAACTGCAAGGGTATATTCCGCCTGAGAATTTCCGTTTGGCATTGCAATATGTATCACAACACAAGGAGAAAGAGGGGAATTATGCTAGCTTTGTAGCGGCAAACAAGGCGCATGACAAGAGTAATCAGGGGGAGCTTCATACTGAGCGCTATTTTTCTAAACCTGTCTATCAGCTTGATGTCAGCCAGTTAAGTAAAGCGGATAAGGGCAAATATCAAGTGGTGTTTTTTGAAAAGCCTCATTGTAAAAATTGTGATTTACTGCATCAAAAAACATTGCAGGATAAAGAAACCATTCGGCTTATTAAGCAATTTAAATCAGTTCAGTTGAATCGGTATGCAGATACCAAGGTTATTACGCCCTCAGGAAAGCAGACAACGGCTAAAGCGTGGGCGACACAGTTAAATATCACTTATTTACCCGCAATGGTATTTTTTGACCCAGAAGGTAAAGAGGTTATGCGTATCAATGCACAGATGCGCAGTTTTCATATTCAATCTGTTTTTGATTATGTAGTGAGTGGTGCTTATAAAACAGAGTTGAATTTTCAGCGCTATATTTCAGCACGAGCAGATAAGATTCGTGAAGCGGGTAAGGATGTCGATATATGGACGTATTAGCCTACAAAAATAGGCATTCTTTGTGAGGAAAGAAAACACTTCGGGGATGACCGATGAAAAGTGTAAACTGTAAACTGCTTTTTCTTTGGAAGGAGATGCTTGAAAGCTATAAGAAAATGAACTTGTTAATTAATTTTAACACTATATATTAGCCCTCCCTTTGGTTTTTGGCTACACTTGCTCTTATGAAGTTAATAAATACAATTATTGCGCTTATATTTTCATCTTTGCTTGCAAATACCGCCTTTGCTACGCCGCATCAAAAGTTAGCTATGCTGACACCAGAGTCTCCTTCTGCTTTTGCGGGTCAGAAAACAACTAAAAAACCTAAAAAGAACGTTAGGGGAGGCTCTTGTTTACGTAGTACTGATACCGTCCGACGTAAAGCATACAAACTAGATTCTATTATTAATAAAAGTGCACAACGGCATTCTGTTGATGCTAATTTAATTAGAGCGGTGATTGCGATTGAGTCTTGCTATAACGCTTATGCAGTTTCTCTTGCAGGGGCGCAGGGGTTGATGCAATTAATCCCCGCTACAGCTGATCGTTTTGGCGTGACTAATAGTTTTGATGTAAAACAAAATATTAATGCGGGAACAAAATATCTAAGCTTTTTGCTGAAGCGTTTTAACGGTGATTTACGTAAAGTAACAGCGGGATATAATGCAGGTGAGGGCAGGGTAGATCAGTATAGTCATGCTCCGTATAATGGTGTTCCACCGTATAAAGAAACACGCAATTATGTAAAGAATGTATTACGCATATACAGTGAATTGTCGGGCAATTATACTCAAG